>PXFD01000158.1 GCA_003564505.1 Syntrophomonadaceae bacterium | reverse complement strand
CTAAGAGTATAGCAAATAATTAAAAATGAGGGCATTTCCATAATCAATGGAAATGCCTTTTTTAAATTGAAAAATTCTGCCCTATATTTTGACTTTTCACTTTTTATCACGTACTATGTACGCGAGGTGAAAAGATTTGCGCAGACTAATACCGTTAATTTTAGGTATTTTTATCATATTATTCGTTTACCTTTATATTACTAGCTTTGTCCCGGAAAGTGTTGAAGTTATAATTGATGGCCGGAAAATAGAGCTTGATAATCCTGCCATCGTCGAGGAAGACACTCTTCTGGTACCGGCAATTCCTATTATTGAGAACCTCGGTTTTGATACTGCAACAGATTGTCACAACCAGGTTATAGCATCAATCGGTGATTACACTGCTGTTTTTACCCCATATGGAAGCAGGGTTAATATTCATAATAAATCAACTTCTTATAACGCTGCCCTGAAAAAAAAAGATAATGATATTTTATACCTTCCAGCGCTTCAAGCTGCAGAAGCCCTTGGCGTTCTTGCACAATGGGACAGGGATTCAGGAATTTTATATCTCAATACACCCCGGGAGTTTGACCCGAAACCGTTAGAAGAGCATGAAGAGCCTATACTCCATCTTGCTTACCCGCCGAGGGACGGGTTTTATTATTACAGTAATGATCTCTTTGTCTTCGGCACCACAGATTCCTACTCTGATGTTCATGTTACTGTGAATGGTGAACTGGTCGATGTTATTGATCAGCGTACAGGCAATTTCCTGACCATGACCGAGATCCCCAGGGGAGAAGAGTTTTTGTTAACGGTAGAAGCTACAAATGCTAAGGGTTTTACCAGGGTTGAACGAACCGTTCATTACCCGGACTGGTGGCAGGCCATGCCGGAAGAACCTTTAGCTATCGATGATAGCCGTCAACTACCTGAACAGAACCAGGTTCTGCAGGCTGGAGATACTTTGCATGTTGCCATCCAGGGCAGCCCGGGTGCTAACGCTACTTTTCAGTTTGGCGATAGGGATAGAACATATTATATGATGGAAAGATCCTATCCCGGCGGCCCTGCTGGCAGGGGCGGAATATATACTGCCACATACAGGTTTTCGCCGGAAGACCTGCCGGACAGTGGAGAAACAACTTTAATGCCGATTACTGTATCCCTGCAAAAAGGCGATGCTATGGTTAATAAAGAGCTGCCAGGCAAGGTTAAGTTTACCACAGAAAATCCATACAGGATCATTGAAGTTAAGCCGGAACATGAACTAAAAAATAACGGTTGGCTCTACCTCCTGAGAAATAATGAACTAAACCTGCTATCAAGTACATTCGGTGGATCCGGTCACCCTACCACTGTTATTCACTACCTTAAAGAAGGGACCCGTTATAAGGCGATAGGACGTGCCGGCAGTTATTACAGGGTGACAATACCCGGCAGCAACAACACCTATCTAATCCACCAGGGTATGGTTAATGAACTTGCAAGTTCAGGTTTAGGGGAACCTACCTTGACTGGAGTTGAATTAATTGAAGATGATCTAAAAGCCAGGATGACCCTTAAAACAACTGAAAGGTTCCCATATTTCATAGAAGACAGCGCTGACGGACTGGGAATTGAATTAAGGGGAGTTAAAGCTAATGAAAGTCTCACACAACCTACAATACCTGCAGGTATATCTGAATTTAAAGTAGATCCCCTGAGCCCGGGTGATAGCAATAATCACCTGGCAACCATAGAGTTTGACTGGTCAATGACAGGATTCAAACCCTACTGGGATGGTACTAGCCTGGTCATTGATTTTTACAAACCGCCTGAAGTAGACCCGGAAAACCCACTGGGTGGTAAAGTAATAATTATTGATCCCGGTCACGGCGGAAGGGACTACGGAGCTGTCGGACCGGGCGACCTCTATGAAAAAGACGTTAACCTGGAAATGAGTTTATACTTAAAAGATATGCTGGAAGAAGCGGGTGCAGAAATCATTATGACCAGGACAGAAGACGTTTTTGTCAACCTGTACGACAGACCCGAAAAGATTGACAACTATAACCCGGACCTGCTAATCAGCGTTCATGCCAACGCCCACGCTCATGGTGCCCAGGCTGTCGAAAATCACGGGTTGATGACTCTTTATAACTACGAGCACAATAAGTTCTTAGCTGAAATAATGCTGGATAAACTTGAAGAACGAATGGGGCTACCTGCTATCATGACCTGGAAAAGAAACATTGCAGTGGTCAGACATCCCCATGTCCCAACTGTGCTGGTCGAAGCAGGCTACATGATGCATCCTGTAGATAACTGGCACATCCTGCATCCCCGGGGCCAGGAAGAATTTGCCCGGGCAATGATGGAAGGGATAAAAGAGTACTTTCTTTCTTTCTAATATGGTTCTGCCCGGAATAACACGCATATTTTATTAGTCACCTGCATATTCGCCTTCCTCCCACCGGCCTATTTCGACGCTTCCATCCGGATAGGAATGCGTCCCCTGACCATGGGGCATACCTTCTTTCCATTCACCCGTATAATTTTCTCCATCGGGTTTAGTCATTGACCCATGGCCATGAGGCATGTTATCCTTCCATTCACCCGTATACTCTCTTCCATCTGTATAGAAAAATGTTCCCTCGGTAGGTTTACCATCTTTATATTCGCCATCATATTTAGCTCCATCGGGGAAAGTCATCGTCCCCTGACCATGAGTCTTTCCCTCTTTCCAATCTCCTTCATATTTTCTCCCGTCTTGCCATATAAAAGTTCCCTTTCCATGTGGTTCACCATCTTTTACTTCTCCAACATATGTCAAGGGTTCAAGTACTTCTTCATCACCGCCACAGCCCAAAATAAGGAACATACCAATTATGATTATAACAAGTCCAATACGTTTAAGTATAATTCTGTTCATCTTATCACCCTCAATATATTATCGTTGGCCGCAATTTATCACTTTAACTGGACTTCAACTATCTTATGCTGCAACTTTTATATTTTTTCACTTTGATTTTTATACTAATAAACTATATGCGTAATTTGATTTAATGTCAATTGATATTAAAAATATCGCATTGCATCATAATTTAAAATGCCAGCGAAAGGTTGAAATATTTCCACTAATCCTTTAGTATTGATATATAAGTTAACAGTTTCTTCATTTCATCATTCTTGACAGGGCTTTTCAAATTATATTTTCTTTCCAAATAATAAATCCACTTCGAAATCCTAACCTTGTCCGAAAACAAACAATACTGCTTGCGCTTTTTATATGCAAGCAGTATTTACCGGAAGTTAAATTTTTCCTCGAGGGTGAATAATAATGAAAAAGATTTTGTTGGTCATTGTGATTATCTCCATAGTGGGCGTTTCAGTTTTTCTGGTTTATCAGGCCAGGATTATTGATCTTGTAATTAACGATGAGCTAATCGAGCTTGACGACCCGGTAATAATAGAAGATGAAGTAATATTTGTTCCCGCGCAACCCGTCTTTGAAAGATTGGGCGCCTACACAAGGTGGGATCCCGGCAGTGAGGTATTCTCCGGCAGCCTCGGCGAATTCGAGGTTCACCTCCCCGCCGGCAGTCATGAAGTAACAATCGACGGTGAAACTTTTACCTGGAAAACTCCGGTAAAACTGTTTGATGATACAGTCTATACACCAGTAGAACCGACTGCGGAAGCTCTGGGAGTCTTTGTAGAATGGAATGAAGAAACAAGAGAAGTGATTATTTCCACCCCGCAGGAATTTGATCCGGAAATAGACGAAGAGCAAGCAGGGCCGCTCTTGCATGTTTCTTACCCACCTGAATACCAGGTTAGCTATTATGCAGATTCTTTATTTGTTTTCGGAACTACCCAGTCCTATTCACAGGTTGATGTAACCGTAAACGGGAAACCGGTGGACATGTTAAACAGAAAAACCGGAAACTTTCTTACCATGGTCGAGCTTCCCCGTGGCGAGGAATATACCGTTGGGGTAGAAGCCAGTGACGGTGTTGAAACCACCATAATTGAAAGAACAGTTATTTACCCGGAAGGTTTGCAAACCATGCCGGAAGAACCCCTGAAAATTCACTCCTCTCATTTAATACCTGAAGAAAACCAGATTATAAACCCGGGAGAAACCTTGAAGATAGTAGCCCGGGGAAGTCCTGGAGCCACGGCCAATTATCAAATTGGTGAAGGCAATAATGTTCAAATGACAGAATTAGAATACCCTGGTGGCCCTCCGGGCAGAGGAGGTATTTATTTCGCTGAATACACAGTAAGCGCTAATGACGCTACTGCTGAAGGAGTCTCTGACTTCATGCCTGTTAGTGTAACTTTAGATAAAGACGGGGAACAGGTGAACCGGGAACTGCCGGGAAAAGTGGCCTTCCTTTCCGATCTTCCCTATAAAGTTTTAGAGGTCAAGGAGGAACCAGAACTGAAATTTTCAGGCTGGTTTAGGATTATCCAAGATGATACTTACCAGCTTTATTCCAACACCCAGGGCGGCACCGGTTACCCCGACAACATCGCCAGTTACCTGACTGAAGGAACCCGTTTTGAAGCTGTGGGAGTCTCAGGGAGCTATTACCGGGTAAGACTTGAAGAAAACGACACCTACCTGCTTCATAAAGACGCAGTCCGCGAACTGGAAGACAAAGATCTCCTGGACCCGGTATTGTCCGGTATCGAAATAACAGAAACCGACGAAAAAGTAAGCCTTTGCTTCAACGCGGACGAGCGGTTTCCTTTCCTCGTTGACAGCGGAATGGATCAGCTGGAGATCAAAATGTACGGGATAGGCAGGGTTGAAGATCTGGCAATGCCGGAAAAGCCTGATTCGGTGCAGGAGTTAACCCTCGAGCCCATGGCAGGGGAACCCAATGCCCTGGTATTAACAATAAAGCTTGATCAAGGCTTTACCGGTTTTACCCCCTCGTGGGAAGAGACCGCCCTGGTTTTTGAGCTCGACAAACCGCCCCGGGTAGATAAAGAAAATCCATTGCAAGGAAAAACCATAGTAATTGATCCCGGGCACGGAGGCGAAGATCCGGGCGCACCCGGGCCGGGTGATCTTTATGAAAAAGATGTTGTTCTTAACATGAGCCTTTATCTAGAAGAGTTCCTTCTGGACGAAGGTGCGGATGTGATCATGTCCCGAACTGAAGATGTAGATGTAGATCTTTACGATCGCCCCAAAGCAGAATTTATAGATGAAACTGACTTTTTCATTAGTGTTCACGCCAACGCCCACGGCCACGGCGCGGATGCAGTAAATACCCACGGAATAATGACCCTTTACAACTATGACCACAACGAAAAATTGGCCCATATCATGCTTGACACAGTAACAGAATAAATGGACCTGCCGGCTTTGTATACCTGGAGAAGGAATATTGCGGTAACCAGATACACTCAGTTCCCCTGCGTTTTAGTCGAAGCAGGCTACATGATGCATCCTGTAGATAACTGGCACATCCTCCATCCCCGGGGCCAGGAAGAATTTGCCCGGGCCATGATGGAAGGGATTGAAGCATACTTCCTGGAATTTGCAGACTAGGCTACAAAGAAGGCTTCCTGCTTTCTATTCCTATAACTTATGCCCTGGCAGACAATGCAAGAGCCTTTTCTACCGCTTCCCTGGCTGAACCGGCGGGGATAAGTTCGCTCTTTAAACAATGGGGTGGCTGCAGCACCCAGCTGTTTAAACCAATTGTAGGTTTACCCATTTTTAAGGCAAGGGCAATTTCTGATAAGGTCCCGTATTCACCGCCAATGGCAATGACTGCATCTGCTGTTCTGGTTATGATCGCATTACGCGCTTCTCCCAGGCCGGTTGCTATCGCAAAAGTGAGATGGCGATTGCCTTCACTTGTCCTTCCGCCGGGTAGCACTCCTAATGCTGTGCCGCCAGCCGAACGAGCTCCCTCAGCAGCAGCTTCCATTACACCCGAACCTCCACCACACACCAGCACAGATTCATTTCGGGCAATTTCACTTCCCACTTCAAAGGCTGTCTTTTTTTCTTCTTCGCTGCAGCTTGAACCACCTATAACGGCAATGTATCGCATCCAGATCACCCCGCTAAAATGTTTTTGATATGCTTAATATCTTTCACCAGGCCGGAGCTCTTCTCGATCATAACGGCAACTAGGTCTATACGGGAAGATATCTCACGGTGATAATTTGATTGGATATATTGTAGTGCCAGGCGGTGCAGCTTTCTTGCTTTTTCCTGGTTAATAGATTCTTCCGGTCGGCCGAAATTTAGTCCCGTCTTAGCACGCACTTCAACTATGACAACCATGTCTTCATCCCTGGCAATTATGTCAATCTCACCCAGCCTGCAGCGATAGTTGGTTTCAATAATACTGTAGCCCTGTTTTTCCAAATAATCCCGCGCTGCCTGTTCTCCCTTTTGCCCTACCTTTTGACGCATCAAGGTCATCTTAAATCTCCCGTAGATAAATAAACTTGTTTAGCTTCATACTAAAAACATCCAAATGATTGGTGAGCAAGGTTTTGATAAGTTGACGAAAACATTCTGCATACTAATCAACTAGCCTAAATGATCGGCGATGCTCGGGACAGGGGCCAAACTGCTGAAGCGCCTGACGATGCTCTTCAGTTCCATATCCCTTGTTTTGATTAAAGCCATACTGCGAATATTTTGCATGTAAATCATCCATAATTCTATCCCTGGCTACTTTGGCCAAAACAGAAGCAGCGGCAATAGACATAGAAAGAGCATCTCCGCCTTTTATTGCCTTCTGCCTGAAGGGGCACCCTTTAATTGCAAAACCATCGACCAGTACATAGTCCGGCTCAATGGATAGCTTTACCAGGGCCCTGTTCATAGCAATTAATGAAGCTGCATGAATGTTATGTTGATCAATTTCTGCACGTGAAGCGCTGGCAATAGCGTAAGAACGAGCGCTGATGACAATCTGATCAAATAATCTTTCGCGAGAAGCTTTAGCAAGCTTTTTCGAATCATTTAAGCCGGAAAAAATACAATTACCCGGGTCGAGTATTACTGCAGCAGCTACAACCGGTCCTGCCAGCGGCCCCCGGCCGGCTTCGTCAGTACCGGCAACAACCATAAAACCTTTTCCCATTAAGTAATTCTCTTCATTCAGCATTTTCTGCAGGCGATCTATTTCTGCTGCAGTCCTCTGCTTTCTCCGTTGATAAGACTGCAGCAGGTTTAAAACTCCCTGCCTTTTATCAGCCAGCAGCAGCTCTTCATCACGGGGGCTCAGTTCTTCCTGCTCTGACAGGTATGCTTTAATTTCAGCGACAGTTAACTTATCAAATGACACAGCAATTTCTCCTAATAATGAACATAACGATCACTCTTCTTGTTGAACATTGAATGTTTCCGTTGGTTCCTCAAGAGTCAGGCGACCGAGAGAACCAGCCTGGAAATCTCTTAGCACTAAGGCGCTTGCCCTTTCCAGGTCAACCTGGCCGGCAGTTTGCAGGCAGCCATGAGCTGCGCCGATCTGCTCCAGCATTGCTTCAGAATTGCTGGTGCCGAGCTGGCCATAACGTTTGGATAACAGATCTTCTTTTCCTTTTTCCTTGTATATATCCAGCAACCATAGGGCAATACCCTGCTGATCAAGACGGCTGGGCGGCATAGCGCCAACAGCGGCAAGTGGCCAGGTCGACGATTCAGTAATTTTCGGCCAGAGAATACCGGGAGTATCCAACAGTTCCAGCCCGGGGGTTATTTTTATCCACTGCCTGCCCCTGGTAACACCAGGCTGATTGCCGGTCCTTGTAACAGCTTTATGGACAAAGTGGTTAATCAGGGTTGACTTGCCTACATTAGGTATGCCCACAAACATCATCCGCAGGGGACGCTTGATCCTGCCGGGCCGCAGGTTTTCTTCTTCGGTTTTTATAAACTGGAGAAAACTCTTTAAATATTTTTTGTTATGAACACTAAAAGACATGGCTTGTTGATCCATGTCTTTAAAGTAAGCTAACCATTTTTCTGTTATTCCATCTTCTGCCCGATCTGCTTTGTGTAAGAGCACAAGGTGTTTTTTGCCCTGAAGCAATTTCCTGAGGGCCGGATTGCGACTGCTAACCGGTATACGAGCATCCAGCAGTTCAACGGCCAGATCGACTATCTTAATGTCCTGGCGAAGGGTATTTAATGCTTTGGCCATTGAACCCGGGTACCACTGGCCTTTGTTAGTCAAGGTTAATCCCCCTTTGAAGAAATTAAACGTGCTTCCCAGGGTGGCCAAAATATGAAAAAGGCACGTCCCTTAAGATCTTCACGGGAAACAAAACCGACCCGGGGGTCCCTGCTGTCCATACTGTTTTGCCTGTAATCACCCATTACAAAGTAATAACCTTCAGGCACTTCAACAGGGCCATAATCATATAAATCCATATCGGTCAGCAGGTAAGGCTCATCAAGCAACTGCCCATTTACATATACACGACCGCTGGCAATTTCAATTTTATCTCCTTCAATGCCAATAACGCGCTTAATAAAGTCACGCCCCGGCTCAAATTCAAAGACAACAATATCACCATAACCTGGCTCATCAAAGTGATATACAACTTTGTTGACCATCAGCCGTTCAGTTTCATGCAGGGTAGGATACATAGATCTGCCCTCAACCACAAATACTTCGAACAAAAACAACCTGATCAAGAGGGCTAATACTATCGCTATAAGTATAGATCTAGTCCAATCCCAGATCTCTCCCCATCTGCTCAACTATATCAACTCCGTTTTTTAGCGACGTTCCCTGATCCTGGCAGCCTTACCGGTCCGCTTACGCAGGTAGTAAAGCTTAGCACGCCTGACCCGCCCTTTTTTAACGACTTCGATTTTACTTACTGACGGTGAATGGACAGGAAAAACTCTTTCTACGCCAATACCAAAGGTGACCCTGCGCACGGTAAAAGTTTCTCTTGCTCCACTGCCCTGGCGCCTGATAACCACGCCTTCAAAAGCCTGGGTTCTTTCCCGACCGCCTTCGACAACCTTAACATGCACTTTTACCCTGTCGCCAGGAGTAAATTGCGGCAAATCTTCTTTGAGGTTTTGTTTTTCAACCTCTTTGATTAAATCCATCTTATATGAAGCCTCCTTCAATCAGTAAATCTTAATTATTTGATTTTTTCATATTTTCCAGGCATTCCATATCTTCGGTGCTCAGCTCAGCCTTATCCAGCAAATCAGGCCTTCTCTCGTAAGTTCGCTTTAAAGATTGCTGTCTGCGCCATTTTTCGATTTCTCCATGGTTGCCTGATAGCAAAACATCGGGCACTTTCATATTGCGATATTCAGGTGGCCGGGTATAGTGTGGGTGTTCAAGCAGCGGTTCGCTGAACGATTCATTAGCTGCAGCTTCTTCGGAAATAAAACCCGGCAGTAATCGCACCACCGCATCGACCACAACTGCCGCAGCAATTTCCCCACCTGTTAAAACATAGTCACCTATAGAGAGCTCTAAATCAACTATACTGCTGCGAACTCTTTCATCTACTCCTTCGTATCTGCCGCAAATCATGATTAAATGGCTTTCTCCGGATAACTGCCTGGCCATCTGTTGGTTAAATTTTTGTCCCTGGGGAGTTAACAGGATTACCCTGGTTCTGTCCGCCATGGATTTAGCCTTAAGATCTTCAACTGCTTCAAAAAGCGGTTCCGGTTTTAAAATCATGCCGCATCCGCCCCCATAGGGTGTATCATCTACCTGGCGGTGACGATCATGAGTATATTGACGTAAATCAACCAGGGTTATTTCCACCAGGTTCCTGTCAACTGCTCTTTTTATCATACTTTCTTTAAAAGGCCCTTCCAGTATACCAGGAAATATTGTAACCAGGTCTATCTTCATAAATCTTTACTCCACTACAGTTCCAGCAAGCCTTCCGGCAAGTTTACATGTAATTCTCCGGCTTCCAGGTTAATTTCATCAATGAAACTTTTTACCAGCGGCACCAGGTGTGATTTTTTTTCAGTTCCTGCAGTTTCTATAACCAGGAGATCATGTCCGCCGGTTGTAATTAAGTCTGTAACCTGCCCGAGTAAGACATTTCCCGATTCATATACTTTTAGCCCTACCAGTTGATCATGATAAAAACTGTCTTCGGGTAGAGGAAGCCTTTCCTCCTTGGGAATTACCAGCAAGCTATCCTTAATGCTTTCAGCATCATCCCTGCTTTTCACTTCTCTGAATTTAACCAGCCAGAACCTGCCATAAAGCGCAGCATTCTCTACTTGATAAGTAAACCTGTCAGAGCCCCTAAGCAGCTCAACCTGATCTAGCAGTTCAACCCTATCAGGGTAATCGCTGTAAGGATAAACTTTAACCATGCCGGCTACACCGTGGGGCGATATAACTTTGCCAATAAGGGCATCCTTTTTCTCATTGAACAATTTCAACGACAACCCGCTTATTCTCTTTAATCGCGGCGGCATTAATAACCGTTCTAACCGCCTTGGCAATACGTCCCTGTTTTCCAATAACTTTTCCCATATCTTCAGGAGCAACACGCAGTTCTAGAACAATCAACCTTTCATTTTCTACCTGCTTTATTTCTACCTGATCGGGATCATCAACCAGTGCTTTGGCAATATGCTCCAAAAGCTCCTTCATCAGTATAAACCTCCCTCCAGCACTACTTGCTCAAACCGGCTCTTTCAAAAAGGGCCTTAACTGTATCAGAGGGCCTGGCTCCCTTGGACAGCCACTGCTGTACTTTTTCCTCGTCTACTTGAAAAGTAGTCGGCTTGGTGGTCGGGTTGTAATAACCGATTTCTTCGATAAAACGTCCGTCGCGTGGATACCGGGAATCGGCCACCACAATACGGAAAAATGGTTTCTTTTTTGCTCCCATTCTTTTTAGCCTGATTCTTACTGCCAATTTATTCACCTCCGTTATCTGGTATCTCTATAAAATATCAGCTAAAATATAAGCCGTTATTTTAAAAGGGGAATCCTTTGCCGCCTTTTTTAAGTTTTTTCAGACCGCCTTTTTTGTCCATTGTCCCCATTTTTTTAATCATTTTTTGCATTTGACTAAACTGGTTTAATAAGCGGTTGACATCCTGCCCCTGTGTTCCGCTGCCCATGGCAATACGTTTCCTGCGGCTGCTGTTAATAATTGCCGGGTCCTGCTTTTCCTTAGCTGTCATCGAGCTTATGATTGCTTCAACCCGCCTGAAATTGTCTTCATTTAGGGACATCTGTCTTACTTCCTTGGGCAGGTTAGCTCCTCCGGGCAGCATATTCATTATATCTTCGAGTGATCCCATACTGCGCAGTTGGCTCATCTGCTCCTTAAAATCATCCAGGGTAAACTGCTGCCGGCGCAGTTTCTGCTCCATTTCCTTCGCTTTTTCCTGATCTACCGAAGCCTCCGCTTTTTCAATCAGCGAGAGCACATCGCCCATGCCGAGAATTCTTGAAGCCATTCTGTCCGGATGGAAAGGCTCCAGGGCCTCGACTTTTTCTCCCACACCGACAAATTTTATGGGACATCCCGTAACGGCATTTAC
Organism: Syntrophomonadaceae bacterium; assembly: GCA_003564505.1. Next base: position 5,527 of record PXFD01000158.1, on the reverse strand, counting down.
AGACAAGGCGGCTCCGCCCCGGGTATCTCCATCCAGTTTTGTTAATATAACTCCAGTCAGTCCGACTGATTCATTAAATGAAGCAGCAGCATTAACTGCATCCTGCCCGGTCATTGCGTCTACAACCAGGAGTACCTCATGAGGATTTACGGCTTCTTTGATTGCCGCAACTTCAGTCATCATCTCCTGATCGATATGAAGCCTGCCGGCAGTATCAAAAATAACTGTGTCATGACTATCCTTTTCTGCCAGCTTTAAACCCTCTTTACAGATATCAACAGGGTCTGATTCTTCATTGCTATAAACTTTTTCTCCAACCGATTCACTAAAAACCTGAAGCTGCTTAACAGCACCAGGCCGGTAAATGTCAGCGGCGACAAGAAGAGGGTTTTTTCCTGAACGACGCAGGTAAGAGGCAAGCTTAACAACAGTTGTTGTCTTTCCTGAACCCTGCAGACCAACGATCATGATCGCTGTCGGTCCTTTTTCTGCAGTAATCAGATCACTTTGTTTTTCACCCATCAGTCTTGTCATTTCTTCGTTTACAATCTTAACGACCTGCTGACCTGGTGTCAGGCTGTTCATAACTTCCTGTCCGACTGCTCTTTCTCTGAGTGAAACTATAAAATCTTTTACAACTTTAAAATTAACATCAGCTTCCAGCAGGGCCAGCTTTATCTGGCGCATTGCAGTATCAACATCTTTTTCGTTGAGTTTACCTTTGCCACGCAGCTGTTTTAATGTGTTCTGCAGTTTATCGGCAAGGTTAGAAAACATATTCAGACAACTCCAATTTCCATCTTTTTAAAAAGTTAATACTTATCGTCTATATGACAAAACAGGTGCGGCACCAGTTGTCACTGCTCAATAGTTGAGCGCAGTCTTGCAATAATACTCTTTAACTCTCCAATTTCCTTTTCAGCCAGTTGATCTTTGTCAAGCATAGCTTCAGCATCACCAATTAGCTGCTGCTGAACCTGAAAGAGCCGATAAAGTCCCAATTTATCCTCCAGGTTTTCCAGTGATGCAGTTGCCCGGCTGATCAAGTCATGGACAGCCTGCCGGCTTATATTGTATTCATCAGCAATTTCACCAAGAGAATAATCATTACTGTAGTAAAGTTTTAATATATCCTGCTGCCTGCTGGTTAACAGCGTGGAATAGATATCGTAAAGCACACTTATCTTTATCCGCAGATCGAGCATTGTATCCCCCTGTAAAGCCTTTTACCTTTACAGACGGAGTATAACAAAAAACTACTGTGCTGGCAACCATTACTTTGGAATTATTTTATGATTCCAGGAGGGCGCGGGCAAACTGCGCAGGTTCAAAAGGAGCAAGATCTTCAATCTTTTCACCCAAGCCAACATAACGAACGGGAATACCAAGGGAATCCTGGATGCTGACTACAATCCCCCCGCGGGCAGTACCATCTAATTTTGTAAGGATTAAACCGCTAAGAGAAAGTGACTGATTAAAGCTTTTAGCCTGGGCAACAGCATTTTGTCCGGTAGTTGCATCTAAAACAAGAAGAACTTGATGCGGCGCACCTTCCTGGCAGCGCCCGATAACCCTGTTAATTTTGTTCAACTCTTCCATCAGGTTAAATTTATTATGCAACCTGCCGGCTGTATCACCAATAACCAGATCTATGTTCCTGGCACGGGCCGAATTCATCGCGTCAAAAAATAAGGCTGAAGGGTCTGATCCAGCCTGCTGCTTGATCAGTTCTACCCCGGCTCTTTCTGCCCAAATTTCAAGCTGCTCAATGGCCGCAGCCCGAAAAGTATCCCCTGCAACCAGGAGCACAGATTTACCTTCCTGCTTGTACAGATTTGCAAGTTTAGCCGCAGAAGTTGTTTTGCCGGAACCATTTACCCCAACCAGCAGAATAACATGAGGCTCACCTTTAATCTGGATATCATCTTCTGATGGAGACATTATTGCAGTCAGCTTCTCAATAAGCAGTTCTTTTACCTCTGCTCTATCTTTTAACTTTGAATCCTTTACTTCATCTCTCAGCTCTTCAACCAGCCTCACGGTAGTTTCTACACCGACATCACCGCTGACAAGAATTTCTTCCAGTTCCTCATAAAATTCTTCGTTAATCTCCCCGCTGCTGAAAAGACTACCCAGACGATCTATAAAACCGCTTTTATTGCCGGAAAGGCTGTTTCTAAACTTATTTAAAAAACTCATTTACATTAACTCCCTTTGCTGGAGATAAGATTATCCTCTATTTTCAATGACATCAGGCGGGAAACACCCGGTTCCGGCATGGTAACACCATATAACACCTCGGCCTCTTCCATCGTTCTTTTCCGGTGCGTTATCATGATAAACTGAGCCTGCTGAACTGAACGCTTTAGAAATCTGGTAAACCTTGACAGGTTAGCATCATCCAAGGTAGATTCCACTTCATCAAGCAGATAAAAAGGAGCCGGCTTGAAGCGCAGTATTGCAAATACAAGGGCAATAGCGGTTAAAACTTTTTCGCCTGCTGACAAAAGTGTAATGTTCTGCAGTTTTTTTCCCGGGGGCTGCGCTACTATTTCTATACCAGATTCCAGAACGTTATCAGGATCAGTTAGCTTTAGAGCAACTTTACCACCTTCGAAAAGTTCTTCGAATGTTTTTTTCACATTCTCACTGATCTGTTTAAAAGCAATATCAAAATAATACTCCATGCGCTGATCAATTTCTGCCAGGACCTTCTGCAGGGATGCTTCGCCTTTTTGGAGATCGTCTCTTTGATCCTTTAGAAAATTAATTCTTTCTTCCAGTCTGGCCAATTCGTCTATCGCACCAATATTAACTTCACCAAATTCTTCCATATCTTCTTTAAGGTTGTCAATTAACCTTCTGCTCTCTTCGGGGTCATACCCCTCTTCAAGATTAACCAGTTCCAAACTCTTAAATTGATCTTTGAAGCGCATTTCCTGGTAACTAATCTCTGTTTCCAGCCTGGTTTGCTCAACCGAAAGCTGGCGTTCTCTTTTTTCCTGGCGAGACAACTGACTCTGCCTGCGTTTACCTTGTTCTTCCAATTCGATCAGGTCAGCTTCAACCTGGTTAACCTTCTTATTCTTTTCTTCGACCTCAGCAATCAGATCTGCCTTTTCTTTAGTCAGATTGTCAATTTCTTGTTTTATCAACGCCTGTTTACTTTGATTTTCTTCCAATTCCCTTGCGTGTTTTTCGTATTCACTGTTTTTCTCCTCTATTTCTGCAGCAGGACTTTTTAAATTCTTTTCAATTTCTTCGATCCTCGCAGCTATAGCATCATGCTGTTCAGTGTAAGATGTGATTTTTACCATTAGCCCGGTTATTTCCTGTTCCATGAAGTTCTTCTGTTCAATAAATTCCCTGTACTCTTCTTTTACTCCTGATAACTCTTTATCCAGGGTTTCTATAGACTGGCTGTATTCATTAATATCGGACTTAAGCGAAACCAACCGCTCTTCTATTTCCTGTTCTTCGTTATCAAGTTCCTGAAGATTGTTTTTAAGTGACTGATATTTATCCTGCAGGTTTTCCTGCTCATTCTTAACCTGATCGTGCTGTTTCTGCAGCTCATAAAGCTGCTTTTCAAGATCTATTTTAACTTTATCAGTTTTATCGACAGCGTTTTCTACAGTCTTTAAGTTTGCTTTCTCCCGATTAACATCGCTTTCAGTTTTACTAACCTCATTCAAAAGCTGCTTTTTCTGCTTTTCTAGTTCCTCAATCTCTTTTCGCCTGCCGAGAGGCATCCCGGCATTACGTTTAGGCAGACTGCCTCCCCTCATAATACCCCCGGGGTTAATCATTTCGCCCTCCAGGGTAACGACTCTGCAGCTGTACTTAATATGGTGGGCAGCGACAGAAGCAGATTGCAGGTCTTTACAGACAAGGACTGAAGAAAGAAGGTAATCAATTGCTTTACGATAGGACTGTTCAGCGTCTACGAGCTCCGAAGCCTTGCCAAAGACCCCGTCAAGCTCGCGCCATCCATCAAAACGTTCCAATGGATCAGCTGCCGGCTTCAGAATATCAAGTGGTAAAAAAGTAGCCCACCCTTTATTGTTTTCTTTGAGATAACTAATTGCATTTTGTACGGATTTTTCAGACTCAGCGACCAGGTATTGTAGTGAGCTGCCCAGGGCCGATTCGACAGCCTGGACGTAGCGGTTATCAATCGATATCAAATCTGCAACGGGCCCTATCACACCGGATAACTTATTACGGGCCTGCATTACTTCTTTAACACCACGGTAGTAGCCTGAAAGGGCATTATCCTGCTCTTTCAATAAATTTAGCCGGCTGTTAATATCATGGAGACTTTCTTTCTGCTTCTGCTCAAAAGTTAAAGCCTCTTCCAGTTTGTTTCTGGCCTGCTTTAAGTTTCCAATTTCTTTCTCTGCATTTGTTAAGGCGGAAGCATGTTTATTTTGCAGATCCTGCAGGTCATTATTAAGGTGAGTAGCTTTGTCTTTTATAGCTGTTATCTTCTCCTGAAGCACTTTCTGGTCAGTTATTAGTGATTGTTTCTGACTTTTAAGCCGTTCCTGACGCTTTTGAAGCTCTTCCATTGTAGAAGCAGCCGCTTCTTTGCGAGCGCCCTTTTTATATATTTCTTCCTGTTTTTTCTCGACTTCCTCTGCCAGAGCAGTCGATTTATGCTCTGCCAGCTTTTGCTTTTGATTATCAAGCTCTTCGTTTAACTCTACCAGTTCTTTATTTTTAACCTGTAAATCGTTTTCTGCTCGCTTTTTCTGCTGCTCATATTCTTCCATTAAAACTTCCAGGTGCCGGACACGCTCTCTGTTTTGTTCAAGCTGCTCACGATAGCGATTTTCTCTTTCATGTAAGATTTTGCTTTCGTTATCTTTTTGTTCTAAGTTACGAGATACTTCGCTTAATTTCTGTTCTAACCCTTTCCTGTGTCTTTGCAGATCTTGAAGCCGGTTTTTCAAGTCCTGGATCTCTTTTTCATGCTGTCCGCCCTGGGCAGCAGATTTAAGAAGGGCATCATTTAAATTTTGCAGCTGTTTGTTTACCTTTTCCAATTGTTGCTGCGATTGCTGCAGCTGATGAGAAAGGAGTCTTTTTTCCTGTTCATTGACTCTTTCGTGAAGGGCCTTGTAACGCCTGGTTACTTCAGCCTGAGCCTGCAAAGGTTCAACCTGGGTTTCCAACTCATAGATTAAATCTTGAACACGTACGAGATTATCCCTGGTTTCATCCAAACGACGCCGGGCTTCTTTTTTTCGGATTTTATATTTTAATATGCCAGCCGCCTCTTCAAAAATTTCGCGCCTCTCTTCGGGACGGCTGTTTATAATTTCATCCACACGACCCTGTCCGATTACCGAATAAATATCTTTACCCAAACCGGTATCAATAAACATTTCAGTTATATCTTTCAACCTGCAGGGAGATTTATTGATATAATATTCACTGTCACCACTGCGAAATAATCGCCTGGTAATTGTTACCTCATCATATTCCATGTTCAGGAAACTCGAAGCGTTACCAAAAGTAAGTG
>PXFD01000197.1 GCA_003564505.1 Syntrophomonadaceae bacterium | reverse complement strand
GAGGCTTTTGATTTCAGCGGAACGCCCATTATTATTAAGTTTAAGAAACGACAGCGCAGGGGGGATTGACAAGAGCATGGAAATTGCTGTCCTGATACTGGCATACCTTTTAGGGTCTTTGCCTTTTGGTTATATCCTCAGCAATATAATTAAAAAAACTGATATCCGGAAACACGGCAGCGGTAACATCGGCGCTACAAACGTTTTAAGAGTTATGGGTTGGAAGGCAGCACTACCGGTTTTTGTGTTAGATTTTGCGAAAGGGACTGCGGCGGTAGCTTTAGCGCGCCTTGTTAGCGATCAACCTGCGATTTACTTGACTGCTGGATTTCTTGCAATGGTTGGGCACAGCTTTCCGGTATTTCTGAAATTTAAAGGCGGTAAAGCAGTTGCTACGGCAGCAGGAGTGCTTGCTGCTTTATCAGGCTGGGTTACTGTCAGTTTGCTGGTTCTCTTTGTTATATTAGTGGCAGCAACACGATATGTTTCAGCCGGTTCTATTATTGCCTCGATGACCCTGCCTGTCTTGTTCTGGCTATTTGGTTTTGAACTGGCTTATATAATTTTTGGCCTGGCAGCAGCGCTGTTAATCGCTGCTCGCCATCACCAGAATATCAGCAGACTGCTTAGTGGCACAGAATCGAAAATAGGAAGTAAAAAGTAAATTGACAACCTTCTTAAAAAGGGCGTGCTTTGATGATCAGAAAAGAATTCCTGGAGTTATTGTTTGAGGCTGCCAGCATCCAGCGCTGGAACGATCATATCAGGCCCGAGCATTTTACAGAACTCGATAAACAGGCCCATAAAATGGTCTATGCCTATGTCCTGGCCAAGATTGAAGAAACAGATCATGGTGCAGTTATAAACTGGCCCCGCTTAATTGAAGGCGGTTTATTCGAATTTATGCACAGGATAGTATTAACAGATATAAAACCGCCGGTCTATTATATTTTAATGGCGGAAAAAGGAGATCAACTTAACCGCTGGGTTCTCGATAAACTTAAAGACAAGGTGGCAGATTTACAGGTAGATTTAAATGACAGGATGGAAAACTACTTCTTTTCAAAAGATCACGAATATCTGGAGAAAAGAATTCTTAAGGCTGCCCATTATTTAGCTACCAACTGGGAATTTAAAATAATCTATCGCCTTAATGAGGGGCTTTACGGCCTGGAAGATACCCGTGAAAATATTGCCGACCAGATTGAAGAGCATTATGATCTGGCCGGTGTGCAAAAATTGGCTCTCGGCAAGAAGACCAGCAATTTTCTTGATCTGGTCGGACAGCTGCGTTTTCAGCAGCGCTGGGCTCAATCCCCCCGTGTCCCAAAAACTTCAGTAATGGGCCATATGTTAATTGTTGCCATGATCAGCTACCTTTGTTCACTGGAATTAAATTCATCTCCAAAACGAATTTACAATAACTATTTTGCCGGACTCTTTCACGATTTACCGGAAGTATTGACGAGGGATATTGTTTCACCGGTAAAACGGTCAGTAGCAGGTTTAGATGAAATAATCAGGGAGATTGAACATCGTCAGCTTGAAGAAAGGATTTTCCCTCTCCTGCCTGTCGGGTGGCATGGCGAACTAAAATATTTTACGGATAATGAATTTGCCAGTAAAATTATTTCAGGTAAAGAGATTAAAAGAGTTACATCGGAAGATATTAACAGGCATTACAACAAGGATCAGTTTTCACCGCTGGATGGTGAAATAATTAAAGCATGTGACCAGCTTGCTGCTTATATTGAAACGTTTCTGTCGATTTCTCACGGTATAAAATCGTACCACCTGGAGGAAGCAAACCGCCAGCTTTACAAAAAGTACAGTTATAGTAACATTGCCGGTATCAACTTTGGTCAGCTCTTCAGTTACTTTAAGGTTTAGCAAAAAACAGCCGACCGGTTTTATTGACTTTTAAGATGCCTTGCATTAAAATAGTCTAAGAATTGATAATACAATTTAATCTTAATAATAACATCGGGGCGTGGCGCAGTTTGGTAGCGCGCTTGACTGGGGGTCAAGAGGTCGTAGGTTCAAATCCTATCGCTCCGACCACTATTTTTTTAAGGAAAAGAGGTGGTTACAGGGTAAAGCTATGCAAGTTGAGATTTACTAGGAAAGGATGTGCCCGCAATAATGGATAAAAGGGTAATCGTTACTTTTGTATTAACAGTTTTATTACTATCTCTCCTGGTGCTTCCGGCCCTGGCCTCTGAATATAGTTCCACCAGTGTAGGGTTCAGGTATATCGGGGATATATTCCATGAGAAAGAAGTTAAAGTTTCTGGTGGTTCCATTAATTTCCACATCAGTGGAATGGGCGAGGTAGGCGGAACTCATACAGTAAATACCAGTGCTGCAGAAGCTGTTTACGGTCCAGGATTTCAAAATAAATTATACATGACAGCGAGTATGACTGGTACTACTGCAATGGATGCACCCCCCGATAAATATCTCAGACTGCTCAGCTCAGTTTACCTGAGAAATGATAATGTAACTCTTCAGACCGGGGTAGAAATGAATCCGGGAGAAAGTGGTTATATGAGGCAATCAGCGGCTTCCAGCCACGGACCAGATGGAGATTATTTCAAAACCACCAATCACTTTGGCAATACAGGTGGAACAACAAGAAGAGTTAATGAAGTCGAAGGTTACATGTCCGATCGGATGGAAGTAGTAGGCTATGCAGAAGTCTGGGAGATTACAGAACGCAGCAGCGGAAATGCTAAAACCGGTTTCTGGGATATGCGCTAATAAAATGACATAAGTTTTACGACTTAAATTTAAGTAGAAGAGGCTCACGGGCATAATATTACCTGTGAGTCTCTTTTGACAATAAAAAGAATCATAAGTATACTAGAAGTTGGCATTTACAAAATACTTTGGAGGGAATTCATCAAGTATGACAACCGAAAAGAAGGAACAGGAAAAACGCGAAATTTCTTTAGAAAGATCAGCAGAGCTAAAAAAAGCTGTTGCCGATTACCGGGAAGCAGTAAAAAACATGCCAACCGGTTTTCAGAATTGGACCCAAATTCAAGAGAGCCAAAAAAGGATTAAGAACTATTTTAAAGCAACCGATGAGGATTGGGAAAACTGGCGGTGGCAGTTGAAAAACCGGATAACTACTACTGCAGTTTTAAAAGAGCTGCTTCCGCTGGAAAAAGATGAGATAGATGAGATAGATGAAACAGGGGCAAAATACCGCTGGGCTGTATCACCTTATTACCTCAGCCTGATCGATCCTGATGATCCTGATGATCCGGTAAAAAGGCAGTGCATTCCTACGGTTGCTGAAAATGTTGAAGGTGGTCATGATGATCCGATGGGGGAAGAATATACTTCGCCTACATCCTGCATTACCCGTCGTTATGCCGATCGCCTGATTATTAAAGTTACCAACCAGTGTGCCATGTACTGCCGCCATTGTCAGCGCAGAAGAGGAATAGGAGAAAAAGACCTTGCTACCCCCCATGAGCATTTGGAAGAAGCCATTGAATATGTTCGCCAGAATGAAGAGGTGAGGGATATTCTTCTGACAGGCGGAGATGGGTTTATGCAGGATAACCAGACAATCGCCTGGCTGCTTGATGAGCTTGACCAGATTCCCCACGTAGAAATAAAAAGATTTGGCTCAAGAACCCTTGTCACAATGCCGCAGAGAATTGATGACGAGCTGTGCCAGATATTTTCTGAACACTTGCCCCTTTATATAAATACTCACTACAATCATCCCCTGGAAATAACACCACGTGCCCAGGAAGCCTGCTTTAAGTTGGCTCGTTCCGGGGTTAGCCTCGGTAACCAGGCTGTTCTATTAAAAGGCGTTAACAATGACCCCTTTGTAATGCGCAAACTTAACCACGAGCTTTTAAAGGCCATGGTCAGGCCATATTACATTTTCCACGCAAAGGCTGTTAAAGGCACATCACATTTTAGAACCAAGGTTGAAGAAGGTATAGAAATAATGGAAAAATTGCGGGGATATACTTCCGGTTTGGCCGTTCCAACATATGTAGTAAATGCACCGCTTGGCATGGGCAAAACACCCATGCTTCCTGAATACCTGGTCAGCAGTGGCAAAGATT
>PXFD01000146.1 GCA_003564505.1 Syntrophomonadaceae bacterium | reverse complement strand
CTCTATAGAAACAAACCGGTCTCATTCAGTTATGCGGGAATTGATTCAGGAAATATAACTTACGGGCACCGCTTCCTGGCGCCGGGACCTTTTGAGATTGACAGCGTTAATAATTATTTTCATTGCCTTGGTAATAACTATATTATTCTTGATCAGGAAAGCCGTCGCTCGATGATCCTGGAGCAGCTTAAGGAAAAAGCTGAGGAAAAGGGAGGAAAGGCCCTGGTAGATGAAAACTTGCTTGAAGAGGTAATCTACCTGGTTGAGTACCCTGTTGCTGTCGATGGTACTTTTGATCCTGCGTTCCTTGACCTGCCACAGGAAGTGCCGATCACCTCCATGCAGAATCACCAGCGCTATTTTCCTATTGTTGAGAAGGACAGTGGAAAACTAAAACCCTGTTTTGTTGGCATCAGTAACAATCTTTTTCATGAAAATATCCGTAAAGGCTATGCCAAGGTTTTGCAGGCGCGCCTGGCTGACGGCAGGTTTTTCTTTAATGAGGATCGGAAAGAGCCTCTGGAAAAACATGTGGAACAATTGAACAGTGTGATCTTTCTTGAACAGCTGGGCAGTGTTGACAAAAAACGGGAGCGCTTGATAAAGCTGGTAGAAATAATTGGAACAAAAATAAATATTCCTGCGGAACAAATTGAAAAGACAAAGCGAACTGCTCATCTCTGCAAGGCTGACCTGGTAACCAACATGGTTAAAGAGTTTCCCGAACTGCAAGGGGTTATGGGTAGAGAATATGCAAGCTTAAGTGGTGAAGAAAAAGAGGTGGCGACAGCCATATATGAACACTATCAGCCTCGTTTTGCGGGTGATAACATCCCTTCCATAATGGAAGGAGCCCTGGTTTCACTGGCAGATCGCATTGACACTTTGGCCGGATGCTTTGCTATCGGTATTCAACCTACCGGATCCCAGGATCCATATGCCCTGCGCCGGCAAGCCCAGGGAGCGGTTGCTGTTCTGCTTGGTTTTAAGATGGAAATTTCCCTGGAAGAATATATCAACGCTGCCCTGGATGCCCTGGGGGATACCCTGGAATTGGATGATAAGCAAAGAAATGCTGTGATCAAAAATCTTTATGACTTTTTAATTCAGCGTATTCGTTTTGTTCTGCGTGATCGCGGTACTGATCATGATATCATAGAAGCAGTATTGGCCGTGCCTTTCAGAACGATCTATGAGCTGGTTGAGAAAGCCACTGTGCTCGAAGACTACCTGAAGGGTCCTCTGCTTGACGACGTAATTATTGCTTACAACCGGGTAGCTAACCTGGCCCAAAAAGCTGAAGGAGATGACATCGAGAAGAAGCTCTTCGAAGATGCCTCTGAAAAGGAACTATTTAGCAGCTTCAAAACTGTTGAAAGTGCATTAAGAAATATAAATGATTACGCGGAAGCCCTGGAACATCTGCAGCATTTAAAACAGCCAGTTGATAGCTTCTTTGATAATGTCATGGTTATGGTCGAAGATAAGAAGCTTCGTGACAATCGGCTTAACATGCTTGCCGCTTTGAAAAGAACTTTTAACCGGGTTGCAGATTTTTCGAAGCTTCAGTCTCCATAAAATAAACTTAACCAGGCAGGAAGATATCCTCCTTGTAGAGTATATATAACTTGTGGCGGCTTCTGTTAACTGATGGCCTGCCTGATCTTATTTAAAAGGAGATATCTTTTATGCAAGAGGGGTTAGAAAAACCGATTGTTTATATAGTTTCCGATTCTATTGGCGATACGGCGGAGTTTGTGGTAAAGGCTGTTGCCAGCCAATTCGACTCCGGTAATGTGGATATGCGCAGGGCGCCTTTTGTTGAAAATGAGGCTCAGATTCAAGATGTATTCAGGGAAGCATCAGATTGCAATGCAATTATTGCCTATACCCTGGTTGTGCCAGAGCTGCGCAAGGCTATGGAACAGGAAGCCTTAAACCATGGTGTTTGTACGGCGGATATCCTGGGCTCCTTGATGGGTGCTTTTAGCAGGGTAACCTGCAGGGAGCCAACCCTGGAACCGGGAATGGTTCGCCAGCTTGATGAAGCCTATTTTAAAAGGGTTGCCGCGGTAGAATTTGCTGTTAAGCATGACGATGGCAAGGATCCCCGCGGTTTGACCCAGGCGGAGGTAGTTCTGGTAGGTATATCCAGGACTTCAAAAACTCCGCTTAGTATGTACCTCGCTCACCAGGGGATCATGGTTGCCAATTTGCCCCTGGTTCCGGAAGTTGAACCCCCAGAGGAACTCTACTGGATTCCGCCAGAAAAAATAATTGGCCTGGTTATTAACCCCGGACAGCTGCGTGAAATCAGGCAGGAGCGCCTGAAAGCCCTGGGTTTGGACGAGGATGCCGATTATGTTAACGTGGAAAGAATCGAGGAAGAACTGACCTATGCGCGCAGGGTGATGAAAAAACTTGGCTGCACAGTTTTTGATGTGTCCAATAAAGCGGTTGAAGAGGTAGCCAACCGGATTATCCAAATTGTCAGGGGAGGGAAATCGGCTTGATAAAAGGGCAGTATGTGTATCCCTTTGAGTATGGAGATAAATCTATGAAAAGTTTACTTGGTGGCAAGGGAGCTAACCTGGCTGAAATGGCCCGCATCGGATTGCCGGTTCCTCCCGGTTTTACCGTTACTACCGAGGCCTGTAATCGCTACCTGCGCGAGGGTGAAAAACTTTGGCAGGAACTCAAAGAAGAAATCCTGGAGAATCTGAACAAACTTGAAAATCAAACCGGCAGGAATTTTGGTAGTGAACAGCCTTTACTGTTATCGGTTCGTTCAGGTGCTGTTGTTTCAATGCCGGGTATGATGGATACTGTTTTGAATCTTGGCTTGAATAAGGAAGCTACAGAATCTCTGGCTATGGAAACAGGTAATCGGCGCTTTGCCCTTGACTGCTACCGCCGTTTTATCCAAATGTTTGGGGATGTAGTTCTCGGGGTAGACCATTATAGTTTTGAAAATATCCTCACCGATAAAAGGCAGAATAAAAAGGTGCGAACTGATGCAGAGCTTACAGAAGAGGACCTCGATGAAATAATTGAATCATTTTTGCTTTTAATTAGTGAAGGCACAGGAGCTGATTTTCCCCAGGATCCGGAAGAACAACTTTTCCTGGCTATTGAAGCAGTTTTTAAGTCATGGAATACAGACAGGGCTGCCGTATATCGCAAAGCCAACAAGATTGCAGATGATCTGGGGACAGCAGTTAATGTTCAGGCCATGGTGTTCGGGAACCTTGGTAATGACAGCGGCACCGGTGTTGCTTTTACCCGCGATCCTTCGACAGGTGAAAGAAAGCTTTATGGTGAATACTTGCTTAATGCCCAGGGGGAAGATGTTGTTGCAGGTACTCGCACGCCTCTACCCTTGACTGCACTTAAATCTGATCTGCCTTCAGTTTACCAGCAGTTTATAGAAACCTGTGATAAACTTGAAAACCATTATCGTGACATGCAGGATATCGAATTTACTATTGAACGCGGCAAGTTATACATGCTGCAGACCAGGACTGGCAAACGTACAGCATCGGCAGCGATCCGGATTGCTGTTGAAATGGTTAAAGATGGTTTTATCAGTACGGGGGAGGCCCTGCAAAGGATTGAACCGGAGCAGCTGGAGCAGTTAATGCACTGGCGGATAGATCCTGACGCCGAAAAAGAAATAGTAGCAAGCGGCTTACCTGCTTCACCGGGAGCAGCTTCAGGAAAAGTTATATTTGATGCTGATAAGGCCCTGGAAATGAGCCAGAATGGTGAAAAAGTTCTCCTGGTTCGCCCGGAAACTACACCTGATGATATTCACGGCATTATTGCAGCCGAAGGGATTTTAACCAGCAGGGGCGGTATGACCAGCCATGCTGCTGTTGTGGCCCGAGGTATGGGTAAGCCCTGTGTCTGTGGTTGTGATGCTCTAAGAATAGATTTGAAAAGAGGACTTTTTTACATTGATGGAGTTGAACACAGGGAAGGTGAAATGCTTTCAATAGATGGAACAAGTGGCCAGGTTATACTGGGTGAAGCAGCCTTAATTGAACCGCAGTTCAGTGATGAATTCTATGAACTGCTTGGCTGGGCCGACCAGGTG
>PXFD01000139.1 GCA_003564505.1 Syntrophomonadaceae bacterium | reverse complement strand
TGGTTTTTCAACATTATATTTCATCAACTGCTCAACAACACTATTGACACTGCCATCTCCGCCAGCCACAATCAGTGCCGTGTAATCTTCCAGCGATGGCATTTCTTGGGCAAACTGGTCAGGTGGAACAGATTCCACTGAAAACCCATCATTTTCTAAAATATGGAGAAGTGCTTTCCGGGAATAGCCGACTTTGAATGAACCAGCTTTATCGTTGTACACCAGTAAAACTTTCTGCTTCATATCTATACCCCACTGAAAACCCTGGCTTTTACTATTCAAAAGAACATTCTTTATCGACAAAGCCTTTCTAAAACAACTCACATCGACTTGAGCTCACTCTTCATCCACGCATCTATTATTTTTCTAACCAGCCAGTTTTCGCGCAAGTTCAGCCACCCTTTTTCCGAGCTTGCGGCACTGCTCAATCACTTCTTCATTAGGTGCGCCGATGGCAACTACCCCGTAATGATGACCCTTAGCCTGCCCCTGCACAATCATGCCGTGCACCAGCATCATTTGAATAATGCTCATAACCGTCGTTTCACTGCCACCCCCAAATACACCGGCGCTGGAAAAAGCACCACCTGCTTTTCCCTCAAGCTTGCCGTGGTGGACTATTGAACGATCAAAAAAATCCTTGACAGGACCGGCTGCAAGACCATAGTAAGTTGGCGAACCAATAATAAATCCGTCGTAATCAGTTAAATTTTGAATTACACATTCATCCATGTCACACAAATGCGCTTCCGCACCCGCTGATTTTACCCCTACTGCAATTTCGCCGGCCATTTCTTTAACATGGCCGGTCCGGCTGAAATATAGAACAAGGATTTTAGTCATGACAAGTCTCCTTTCGGGCTGTTAACTATAAACAAGGTATACAAATTTACCCTGATAATAACATAGATCTTTTAACCTTTGCGGAGTAAGATCCAGGGAGCCAGGGTTTCAAAAAATGTATCTTCTCCATGCAGGTAACGCAGATCTTTTTTATCCTTCTTGTTGAAGTACAGGTTGGTCCGGAAACCGTGGTCGGCTGCCAGTAATACGACTGATCCGGCAGGTATGTAGTTAAGCAAAGGATGAAGCTGTTTTTTGCCGGCCATCAGCAGCTCTTCCAGCAGCACAGGCAAAGCATCCCGGGAAACGTGTATTTTATCATCAACAAAGCCGTATTTTATAGCCCTGAGAGGCATTATCTCCCTCTTGGTTGATACCAGGTTATTAACCGCAGAGAGAAATTCAGCGGGATCTGCAACCAGCTCAGAGAGAAGGCTTTCATCCATGTTGAGCATGTGACCCAACAGGCCTTCGTCTTTTAGTGGCTGAAGCTGGATTTCAGTTACTGTCGGTTGCTTGGCCCAAACCAGTCCTTCTCGCAAAGTTTCATAATTATAAGTTTCCAGAGCCTGCTTAAGCAGGGCAGACCAAATATCAAGCCGGGCACCATCAATAATTACCAGAAACACCCCGGCTGCAGCGTTTTCTTTAGCCACCCATTCAGGCAGCTTTTGCAGTAAGCTGCGCAGGGTCTGCCGCCTGGACGGAGCACTTTCCTGCAGGTATGAAGAAAAAGCAGCATGCAACAGCTCAAGCACTGAGGAGTAGCGGCGGTGCCATCTTTTTGTTGTAACCTCAGGAACCAGGCTGCGAGCCGGTGCTTCTTCAACCCTGGCCAGGGATAGCTCGAAAGGTGACAGGAAATGATAAAACCGCTCCCATTTTTTATCGTTATCGGGCGGTCCGGCAGCCAGCCTTTCTGTTTCCTGCAAAATTAAGCTGCACGATGCTGCTTCCTGCAGCACCCGCAGCTGGGTCTCTTTTTCCTTTTTGTGATTTTCGGTAAGCCCGATTCTTTCCCTGCTGTTTCTGAGGGCTTCATTAAGCACTCCCGACATAATATTCAGCTGTGATAATGACTCTTCGGCAGAAATCTGTCTGGCTATCCGTCCCGCCGCTTCCCTGCTTATAGCCGGGAAAAAGGGTTCATCAGTAAACAGGTCAAGCAGGTTGTCGAAACCATATTTTGCAGCATCGCCTTTACTTAAATAAATCTCTATTAGCTCACTTGCCGGGATCATTACTGTCGCTTTTTCCGCTGCAGTTTCCAAAAATGCTGACCGCAGCACGTATCTTTCTTCTTGTAGGATTTCTCCCAGTTTTTCCAGGCTGCGCAACATCTCATCAAATCCGCTCCCGCTTTCGCTAGCGGTGAACAACTTTCTTATTACAGCCTGGCCCTCATGATCCAGCGTGTAATAGCTAAACCAGCCACAGAGTAACCCCAGGGCGAATAGTTTCTCCACATTCATTTTTGAAGCATAAGGCAAAAGGCGGGGCAGCTTTGTTTCCAGAAATTCTTGTGCTTCCATACCTTTTTCTTCTGTCAGGCCATTATCACTGCCGCTACCCGCCTGCAATCCGCTGCTCTCCCTGGAGGTAACCCTGATATAAGTGGGCGAGCTCGTTTCACCACTGCTGAGCCAATCCTCGAAAAGCTGTTTGAGTTGTGACTGATTAAACACTCTACCTTCCATAAGTTCCAGCAAGTCTTCAGCAGAACGCTCGGCAATAATTGCATCACCGGTCAGAATCCGGTTGATCGTATTAACCGTTCCACTGTTAACCAGGCCATCAAGCTTACTGATCAATTGATCGGCAGGTAAAGTACTTTCCACTTTCAACAATTTTCTCAGAGGTTCAGCTTCCGGGCGGCGGCCAACCAGCTCCAGGTGCTCGGCATGCTCAATTATCTTCCGCTGAACATCTTCAGATTGCAGCGCTTCAAGATAAGATCTAACAGCTTCAATAATCTGACCTTCAATCTGTTTCCGCCCTGGCAAATCAAAAGTATCGCCAAGGGTATAACCGCAGGAACAGACAGCATGCTTGACCAGACGGGTTTCATCAGCCAGGCTGCATTCTTTTTCAAGGATCGGCGCCAGACGCCTGTTTATGCCTACCAGGTCCTTATCCACCACCAGGGTATTAATGCGACCGAACTTTTCAAGCAGACGGTAAGCACCTGAACCGGTTAACTCCCGGTATGGCTTGATCTGCTTCGGACCAACTGCCTGATCATGCTTGGCCAGGTAAAATGCAGTATATTCAGCCCGAAACTGCTCAAATTCCCGCTTCAGACGCTCCCTGTACTTTTCTTCCCACAGTAAACTATCCGCCTCAATCAAATCTTTTAAAATCCGGTAGCGGCGCTGCAGCTGTTCATATTCATCTTCAGAAGGAATAACCAGCTTATCATCGTGAAGATAGTCGGCAATATACAGTATTTCGGCCAGGTCTTTATTAAAGAAGTCATATAAGGCCTTAAGCTTTTCCCAGTCGGACGCATAGAGCGGAGAGGACTGACAGGCTGCTAAAAAGCGCTCCAACCCTTCCCGTGAGGCGTAGGATGTTTTAATTTCGTCCAGAAAAGATTGGAAACGATCTGCCGTTCTTTTAATGTTATCCCAGTTAATGTTCTTAAAAAAAGGATGGTCTGATAACCTATCAATTCGGCGATTATTATCGGCCAGCCGGTTGGTCCATTCCATCTTAAATTCTATAACCGCTTCCCAGGCCTGCTGCTGGGCGGCAAAAGTAAGTGGACCACTGCGTAGTTTCTGCGGCAGGAAAGGTACTTCGGACAACACCTTTTGCAGCTCTGCCCGGATCAGGGTCCCGGCCCCAATTTCCTCTATATTCCAGAAGCGATAATAGTTGAGCTGGCTCGGAGCCAGCCGTTTGTCACCCTGGTAAGCAGAAACAGCTCCACTCAGGATAACAGCCATACCAAGAATCTGGAAGGCGGGCTTACTTAATCCAAAAGGGCCTTTTCGCAAAGCCCGGTAAAGATGGGTAAGAGTTATTTTTCCATCAGCAGGAACATTAGCCAGGAAATCGGCCACCAGGGGAGACGTTTTCGGGTTGATGTCAAGAAGGAAACCCTGTCCCTTCTTTTTGACCAGGCCCAGGGGTGCAACAAAGTTTTCGATAACCAGCCTGACTCCCCGTTCAAAACTCTCTCCCTCCAGCTCAGTGGAAAAAAGCAGATCAATTGTTCGCTGCACAAGGCTTCCGGAAACCTGCTCGCTCAGTGGCCTTATTTCAGCATGACGGGGATA
>PXFD01000177.1 GCA_003564505.1 Syntrophomonadaceae bacterium | reverse complement strand
TAAATGGAGGCATTCTTCCGGTTTATTCCCCAATAATCTTAACTAAAACCCTTTTTTCTCGCTTTCCATCGAATTCACCATAAAAGATCTGCTCCCAGGGACCAAAATCCAACCTGCCCCCAGTAACAGCCACCACCACTTCCCTGCCCATCACAGACCGCTTAAGGTGTCCATCGGCATTATCTTCAGACACGTTATGTCGATACTGTGAATGAGGCTTCTCCGGCGCCAGCTTTTCCAGCCAAACTTCCATATCATGATGTAGCCCCGATTCATCATCATTTATGAAGACACTGGCCGTAATATGCATGGCATTGCACAGTAGTAAACCTTCCTGAATGCCGCTCTCTTGAAGGACTTGCTGGACCTTGGGAGTAATGTTTATAAACTCTCTTCTTTCCCTGGTCTGAAACCATAGTTCTTTTTTAAATGACTTCACTTATGCTGCACCTCCTCGTAATTTGCCTTATGCTATGGGGAGATTCCTATAAGGCTTCATCAACCGCCATATAATCTATTTCAATTACCTGTTATAATATACCTCTTCTATATATTGATACCAACTCAGCAAATCAAGCAGAAATTTATTCTGGCTTCTGAAAAGCAACCAGGTAGATTATTTCATCCCATAGAGTATGGGTCATTACATTTATCATTTCTTCAGGGATGTGCTTAACAGGAGGGTCATAGATCTGAGGATCTGGTTTTTGATAAAAATAGGATATTATCTTTGGCTGCTTTTCTATTTGTTTAGCAGTTTCATCTCCAATATAGATATTAGCGCCTGGCTTGGCTACCCTAATCATATCTTCTATAGCTTTAGCTTTATTGTTGAAAAAGTTTATACCGCCAATATGGAACACCATATCAAATACTTCGTCCATAAAAGGTAATGTTTCAGCATTTCCCTGGACAAGACCAATATCAATATTCCACTTTTTTGAATTGCGACGGCACTTTTTTAGCATTCCATAAGAGATATCCAACCCATAATAATCAGCTTTATTGCCGTAGTCATACAAATCCTCTATTTCCATTCCAGTACTGACCTGGAATGGTGCTATTTTTCGCTGTGGTGTTATGATCTGAGAAGTTTTAAAAATCTGGATATCATTCAGAATAAAAATAAGAGGTTGTGGGTTATCGAATATGGTCTCGCTAACTTCTAAGCAATACTTTGACGGCATTTAGAAGAGGTTCACTTTTTAGTTCCCACATGAAAGAGGTATCGACAACATTGGGGTTATTGCAGTGATTGCAGTTTAAAGCGTTCTTTTTAAGATCTTCGAAGGTAGAACTTGCCAGTATATCTTTCATGGGTTGGGTTTTTACATTGCCCAGTGGCTTATCAGGATCCATACAGTTAATGACCTCTCCATGTGGGTAGACCATCATTGAAATCTTGGGCAGGTGGCAGTTGTACGATTTGTTATCTCTTAAAAAATCACGTAAATAGGAATAAGAATTATTAACAGGGAATCCTTTGCTTTTTAAATCTAGAAGCATATTGCCAATTTGACTTTCATCACGGCTTTCCGCTTTCCACTCCGTTACTTTTTTACTTGAATCTACAAATGCTTCACTTTTTAGGGGACAAACATAAAAACTTACCTTAAGCTGTTTTGCCAATTCTGCCAAAGGAAAGATTTGATCCTCATTGCCCCTGTGCAGAAGATAGTTGAAGTAGACTTTGATATATGGATAGCGTCTTCTGATGGTTTCCACTGATGATATGACTCTACTGGACAAACCGGGGCAATTTCTAACCTGATCATGTTTTTCATCGGCATAGTCAAGGGAAAGGATCACAGCATCCAAAAAAGGCGCCAGTTGATCTAATCGCTCTTCCAAATAATATCCATTAGTGACCAGCACGGTTAAGAGGTCAGCCTGGTCAGCGAAATAAAGAATTTCTTCCAGGTCTTCCCTTACAAGAGGTTCTCCTCCCCATATGCCGACTTGGACAAAGCCGCTTTGCCTTAAATCGCGGTAGAAGCTTCCGATTTCTTCAGCGCTCATTTCATCAAATTTTTCTTGTTCTCGCCACAGACACATGGGGCAACGGCAATTGCAACGAGTGGTCACAAGATGTGATATAAACAAAGGTCTTCCCTTGATTTTGCTTGCACCCAAGCCCCGAAACAGGGCAAACATTTTAGGAATTATATTAAACATGGCTTTCATCGCATCTTACCTCCAAAGAACCATTTCATACAGCCGGTTATAATCAACAACAAGTGAATTTATTCTTTCCACCAGTCACTATCTAGAGATTCCTCCAAATCCTTCCACCATTCATCATCTAATGCTTCATCTAAATCTTTCCACCAATCGCTATTTTGGAGGTTTATAAGTCACCATGTGTTCCAATTTTAACTTAACTGCTTTAGTACCAGGTCGGCACTACCCAAAAATACAATGGCTTTAATTTTCAATAATCAAATTTATATGGTTATAGCAGTTCTATAAATGTTTAAGTATAACTCAAATCCTCGTTCGTCAAATCTTTTCTCATTTACTCTGTTCGTGCAACCCTCTATTACTGCGGCTTCCAGATCCAGTCGTCGTGGTCAAAGTAGCTATAATTGGGGCCTTTATAAACTTCCGGTCCCTCCAGGTATTCAAGTTGAAAACTAAAATTATCATCACAGTCCACATCTACCGGGTCCACCAATTGATTGCCCTCACGGTCAATAAAGCTAAGTTTCCCATCTTTAATAACTCCGGCCGCCTCATTTTCAAAATCAGTGGCACGATCATACTGTATTTCAATTACCTCCCGGCCGTCTCGATCAAGAAAACCATATTTACCGTCTTCTTTTACTAAAACCCTGCCATTTTTAAGATAACCAAACCCTTTGTCATTACCAGATCTATTGAATCCGCCATATTCTCCGGGAGTTATAATAAACTCACCTCTTGTTAGATCATACAGACCTTCCCCTACAGAACCTTCTTTCTTGACCACAATTTGCGGCACATCATTAAATTCCATTGGCAAATCCCAGTAACCGCCGATTTCTTTAAATTTGAAGTCGCTTAAAAATTTACCCCCGGTAAAAACTCCCCAGAGTCCATCTTTTTTAAATAACGTGTAATCTTCTGCCACATGACCGGCGGTGGGATCACATGTACCTGGAGGTCGCGATTTCCTATAATCGTCAAAGACCGGTTCTTTTATAACCTCTCCTTCGATCGATTTAATGCCTGCCTTTCCTTCTTCGGTGAAAATGAAATAATTACCGATGGTTTCTTCAATTTCCCCTTCAAACAACACTTCCCCATTGGAATCCAGGTAACCGGTGCGGGAATTATTTTCGAAGCGAGCTGCAGCGTCATCAGGCGGGGTGCGACCGGTAGAAGCTTCGATCTTATCATACCTGGGCTCCAGTAGAACTTCCCCCTGGGTATCAATTAATCCCCAGCTGCCGTCTTTTTTAACCGGACAAACCCCCTTATTAAAAAGGCCATATTGATCGATATCAAGCTTCTTGATTATTTCACCGCTCAGATCAAGAAGGTAAACCTGGTCGTTTTTTGTTCCCTTTAAAGCTTTGTGTTCTACCCAACCTGTACTTTCCAACTTTTCATACTGCGGTTCAACAACAATATCCCCGCTAGCACTGTCAGCCAGGCCATAAAGGCCGTCCTGTTTTATCTTTAACAGATTTTTCTCTTGAATAAATCGAAGAAATGATACTTCTTCATACTTTAATTCAAGAAGCGGATTTTGCTCAAAATCAATAAAGCCGTACCTGCCGTCTTCAACAATGATCAAGCCATAGTTGTTGTAATGTGACCACGGCGACACCATATCTTCTCTTAGTAAAGTGGTAATTAATTGGCCCTTTTCATTAAAAGCAATGCGCTTGCGATTGCCATCAATATCGAGAGGTAAAATTAAGGGATCGGTTTCTCCTACCCGGTACGGTC
This sequence comes from Syntrophomonadaceae bacterium, assembly GCA_003564505.1. The sequence goes on along the minus strand of PXFD01000177.1, from coordinate 198 downwards.
TTACGCCTGGATGATCCCAGAATGAACCAAAAGCAATAAGGACACAATTAAGCTCACTGACCCGAACTACCTTCTTGCCTTCTGTATCGATCAAGCCATATTTGTCATTTTCTATAATCGGCAATAAATAATACCCATTGAGATCATCTTTTAGAACCAGCCCTTCTAAATCATGGCCCATTTCTCTTACCGCTGTTT
>PXFD01000029.1 GCA_003564505.1 Syntrophomonadaceae bacterium | reverse complement strand
TTTGATCCCGGTTTGGCTAGTACTACCTTGTCTCCAACCTGCATATTTCTTGCACCACAGACTATACTGGCAACCCCTTCTCCTGTCTCCGTCTCCACCAGGGTCAGCTTTTTCTTCGATGGATGTGGTTCCATTGCCTTTACCTGGCCGACGACTACACCGGGCATTTCCGGGCCAAACCGTTCCACAGCCCCCACTTCTATACCGGTGAGATTAAACTTTTCTGCTAAGTCCCCGGCGCTCATACCTGGATCAATATATTCTGAAAGCCATTCATATGATACGCGCATTAATAAATCATCCTCCGATTCAATTGTTTTCAGTATTCGGATTTCAAGTTCCCTTTCTATTAGCCAAACTGTTTTAGAAAGCGAAGGTCATTTGAGAAAAACAGACGCAGGTCACCGATCCCGTACTTCAGCATGGCAATTCTCTCCACTCCCATGCCAAAAGCAAATCCGGTGACCTCCCGGGGATTATAGCCTGAAACTTCAAGCACCCTGGGGTGGACCATACCACAGCCTAATATTTCAAGCCAGCCGGTGTTGCTGCAAACCCTGCATCCTTCTCCGCTGCACATAATACAGGAAATATCAACTTCAGCACTTGGCTCCGTAAAAGGAAAAAAGCTGGGGCGCAGTCGAATCTTCTGATCCGGACCGAACATCTCTCTGGCAAACAAGAGCAGGGTGCCTTTTAAATCGGCAAAAGAAATATTTTCATCGACAGCAAGTCCCTCAACCTGGTGAAACATGGGCGAATGGGTGGCATCATCATCCCGCCTGAACACTTTACCCGGAGCAATAACTCGTACAGGAAGCTGCGGGGCCATCTTTTCCATTGTTCTGATCTGGACCGGAGAAGTGTGAGTTCTCAATAAAAACTGATCTGTGATGTAGAAAGAATCCTGCATATCACGGGCAGGGTGCTCCGCTGGTATATTTAAAGCTTCAAAATTGTAAAAGTCACTTTCAATATCCGGGCCGTAGGCAACCTGAAAACCCAAACCGACAAATATCTCCCTGATTTCATTTAAGATCATATTGAGGGGATGAATCTGCCCTATCTGCTCAGGTTGGCCAGGGAGAGTTACATCAATCCGCTCTTTTTCCCACTGCCCCTCTTTCTCTGCATCACGCAAAACTTGTTCCCTGAACTTAAAAAACTCTTCAAGCTCTTCGCGAAGAACATTGGCTTTTTTACCTATTACCGGCCTTTCTTCAGGGTCAACATCGCCAAGACTGCGCAAAAGCCCGGTTAGCGCTCCTTTTTTGCCCAGAATTTTTACGCGTATTTCTTTAAGCTCTTCCAGGCTATTTGCAGCTTCAATCTTATCTTTTGCTTCACTTTCTAATTCTTTAAGCTTATCCAGCAAAAAAAACACCTCCGAAAATAAAAAATCCCTTTTCATAAAGGGACGAAAGATAATCTTCCGCGGTACCACCCGACTTAGTCACCGGTGACTCACTCAAGATCGATAACGGCGATAACCGTCTCCAGCCTACCAGGCCAAAATGTTTTGGCCTTTCAGTGGAAAGCTCCGGAGCGAACTTCAGCCTGGTGCGCGGGTCAGCTTACAGTCTCGGCTGAACCTCCCTGGACAGCACATTAACAGGCTTACTTTTCTCCTTCATAGCAATAACCTATAAAAAGATATATTGCATTATAGCACCTGCAGGTTTATGTTTCAAGGCATCTTTCTCGAGCGGCGAATTATTTCATAAGTTATAACAGCTGCTGCAGTTGCCGCATTAAGTGATTCAACAGGCTTCTCAATAGGTACTGCTACTTTTAGATCTGCCAGTTCAAGCAGTTCTTCTGATATTCCCCCGGCTTCATTGCCAATTATTATCGCTGTTTTTTCTCCATAATCAGCTTGCCAAAGATTCTGCCCCTTTTTGTAAGCAGCAACAATTTTTAATCCTTCCTGTTTTAAGTTTTTTAGTTTTAGTGAAGGAGTGTCAAGCAGTATAACCGGTATGTGAAATATTAAGCCTGCAGTTGAACGCATTACCTTGGGGCTATAAGGATCTACGCTGCCCCGGGTGTAATAAATCATATCAATCCCCGCAGCAGCGGCAGTCCGAATTATCGTTCCCATGTTACCCGGATCCTGCAACCGATCAAGAATCATAATTAGCTTAGTTTCATCATATTGCCTGCTTTGAACCTTTTCTGCATTGAAAGGTAAAATCGCTGCTACTTCCCGGGGATTATCAGTTTCTGCTATTTCATCAAACAAGCCTTCTGTCAGAACCACTCTTCTTGCAGCAGTTGACAGCTGATCGATCAACAGCTTTCCCTCGCTGTCATAATAATCTTGAGTATAAAAAACTACTTCAGGGTTTAAGCCGGCATTAAGCGCCCCCTCAATTAAGTTAGGTCCTTCAAGGGCAATTTTACCGAGTTTTTTTCGCTGCCTGCTCCCGGTTAAAAGCTTTTTATATTCCTTTATTAATGGGTTCTGCGCACTGTGAATATATTGCTCTGTCAATAGATTATTCTCCAGTTTGCTCCTGGGTATTTTTCACCCGGTTTAATGCAAGAGCAAGTTGTAAAAAGGACGGGGTTACTTGCCACATTTCTAATTTCAAAGGTGAAATGCAACCCGGTAACTCCGCCCCTAAGTCCCTAAAAAGACCTGCTATGCGTTTTCTTTGGCTACTTCAACCAGTTCGGAGAATGCTGCCTTATCATTAACAGCCAGGTCCGCCAATACTTTACGGTTAATCTGAACGTCGGCTTTTTTCAAACCATTGATAAAGCGGCTGTACGATAATCCGTCAGCTCTTGCTGCTGCGTTGATCCGCGCGATCCAGAGTTTACGGAAGTCTCTTTTCCGCTGTTTCCGATCACGGTAAGCATACTGCATTGATCTCATTACCTGCTGGTTGGCCATTTTAAAGAGCTTACTTTTTGCTCCGTAATAGCCTTTGGCAAGTTTCAATATTTTTTTACGCCTTTTGCGGGCGACAGTACCTCTCTTGGTGCGAGGCATAACAAATCATCCTCCTAGTATCCAGTCATTGTATAATTACTGTATTTGCATTTTGACCCTTTTTACATCGGCAGGCTTTACCGTTGTTGATTTACGCAGCCTTCTTTTACGGCTTGAACTTTTTTTGCCGGTAAGGTGGCTGGCATAAGCACGGTAACGGGTTATTTTCCCGGTGCCGGTCTTTTTAAACCGCTTTGCCGCACCGCGGTGTGTCTTCATTTTAGGCATTGCTGAAACAACCTTCCTCTATTGTGATTTAGGTGCTAAAATCATAATCATGTTGCGTCCTTCCTGCTTGGCAGGCTTTTCAATGACACTAACGTCAGCTAAATCTTCAGCTAGCTGCTTGCAAAGACCCTGGGCAATTTCAGGATGGGTTATTTCTCTTCCCCTGAACATTACAGTTACTTTAACCTTATCCCCTTTTTCCAGGAATTTTCGACTTCTCTTTGCCTTAACATCGAAATCGTGTTGATCAATGTTCGGCCTGAGCTTGACTTCTTTAACATTTGTCACCTTTTGCCTCTTGCGTGCTTCCCGGTCCCGCTTGCTCTGCTCATACTTGTGTTTACCGTAGTCCATTAAACGGCATACTGGTGGCTTTGCACCTGGAGCAACATTTACCAGGTCCAGCTTTTTCTCCTGGGCAAGGTTTAAAGCCTCATCCGTTTTCATAACACCCAGCTGAGTACCATCAGCATCAACTACCAGAACTTCCCTGGCTTTAATTTGTTCATTCACGAACAAATTTTTACTAATCGCATTTCACCTCCTGAAATTGCTCTTCTAAATATATCAAAGAGCAGGCGGATCCCACCTGCTCTTAATATCCTTAGCTTGCTTATGGATAACCCTGTTAGCTCTCATGAAAGGCTTCAGGGTGAGAAGCGGTGGCTTCTGCTTTAAAAACCGTTTTTTACAGTTGTAACTATATCAGAATATTGCAGCCGGGTCAAATATTTTTTTCCCTTATTTCCGTTCTGATCCTTTGAATAAGGTTCTCCAGTTCGTCAACACCGAGATCACCCTCGCCCCGATGACGTACTGCTACCTGGCCGCTTTCAACTTCTTTATCGCCGACAATCAGCATGTAAGGGATTTTCTTTAACTGGGCTTCCCTGATTTTATAACCAACCTTTTCATTTCTTCGGTCAATGGTAACCCTGAGCCCTTCATCGTTTAAACGCGCAAATATCTGTCCGGCGTAGTCATGACTGCGATCGGT
>PXFD01000176.1 GCA_003564505.1 Syntrophomonadaceae bacterium | reverse complement strand
TGTCGGTTTAAATGTTTAATACAGCCTTTTTGCTAGCTCTTTTTTCTTAAAGCCGCTGAAGATGCCCCGCCTGCTGAGTAATCAGGGGAGCTATGCCGGACCTTCTTCCCATCGAGCACAGAAAGGGCCCGGTCAAGATCATTGATTATATCGTCAGGGTGTTCTCCTCCAACACATAAGCGGATCAAGTTTTCCGGAATATCAGCCAGTTTACGCCCTACCTCACCCTGCTGGGAGTGGGTGGATATGGCCGGGATGGTTGCGACTGACTTTATTCTGCCCAGGTCGGTAGCCCGGAAAATTCGGGTAAAGGCATCAAAAACATCACGGGCTGCTTTTGATCCGCCCTTGACCCTGAATGACATCAAATGTCCGTAACGGTTTACCGGTTTACCGTACATTTCGTCATGCTCAGCATCTACCAGCCAGAGATACTCGGAGGCAAGTTTATGCAGAGGGTGTGATTCAAGTCCCAGGTAATCTACCTTTTCAACATGTTTATGGCCTTCCAGGAACCGGGCAACTTTTAAAGTTGACCTGCTTTGCATATCGATACGGGTGCGCAGGGTGCGGATATCGTTTAAGGCCAGGACAGCATTCATCGGCGATATGTTCGGCCCATTGTCGCGGTTGGGCAGAGTTTTTGCATACATGGCAAAATTTGCTTTCATCTCAGGATTATCTATTTTGCAGGTGATGTTTTTCCGGGAGATAACTGCCCCGGCAATATTAAATCCGCTGGTGCTCAGTGTTTTAGAGACTGACTGAATAACAATATCGGCGCCAAGTGCCAGGGGGCGAAGAAGGGCAGGAGTGGCTACAGTATTATCAAGAATGATAGGAATGCCGTGTTGATGGGCCAGCTCAATAACTTTTTTCAAATCAAAGAATGATTGGCCTGGATTGCTGGGCATTTCACCGTACAGGAAGCGAGTGTTTTCATCAATTAAGTCTTCCCATTGTTCAATTATGTCAGGGTCAATTACTTTGTGCCAGGTAATATTTCTTTCCTGGTCTTTCCTGACTGCGAACTGCTGAAAAGTTCCTCCGTAAACCTGGGCTGGAGCTACAAAATTGATCGGTTTTTCCGGGTTTTTCTCATCGGGCAGCAAAAATGGATCAACTGCTGTTTGGATGGCAGCCATTCCAGAAGAGGTGGCCACACAGCTTGTTTCAATATCGGTTCCGTACCCTTCCAGCAGGGCTAAAACTCCTTCCAGGTAATAAATGCTTGGGTTGGCGATACGAGAGTAGCACCAGGTAGGTATCTGGTAGCCCAGGGCCGCCTCCATTTCATCTGAGTCGCGGTAAGCCTGGGCAGTTGACATGTAAATCGGTTCGATTATGGAACCCTGGTTAAAGTCAAGTGCTTCTTGCATTGAATAGACCCCGTGTACGGCTATAGTATCAAACCGGCACTTTTTCATTTCCCTGGTGTGTTCTTCATGCCACCGGGCCGAGCGATCAGCTGCTTTGCGGTAGAATTCAACCCCTTGATTGTCCATAGCGGTCCTCCTAAGCAATATTTACGTTAGTATGATGCAAAAACAATATCACAATTTTCTAACGCGAGTCAATATAAATGCAAGCGATAAAAATTCGGGCGCAGTTAATGGAAACATTTACAGCTATTGCAAGAATATTAAATAATATGTATAATTTAAAAACATCTTGACTTTTGCGTGGTTTATATAGAGATTGCTTGTATCAGGGAGAAAAGAGGTATGCAATAATGAAAAAGATGCTTTTTGCCGCTATTGTCCTGGCTGTTCTCTTAATAACTCCTGCAATAGCAGAAAATTCCGGGTCGGCTTTAAGCCGGGAAGAATTTAATGATTGGCCCTACTATCCGGAATATACCGTGTTGAACCCCTTCCCCTTAAAAGGCAATAACTGCACCTGGTTCGCCCATGGACGTATGATGCAGCTTGGCTACTGCACCCGTGCCTTAAACAGTATGCGTTTTAATGCTCACACCTGGGCCGATGATGCCGCATCTGGTGCGGTGGTTTCTGACGAACCGGCGGTGCACTCGATCGCTTACTGGGATAGGGGCATGTTTTTCAATAGCAGCCTGGGTCATGTGGCAGTTGTTGAAGAGGTCCGGGAAGACGGCTCAATCCTGGTTTCAGACTCAAGTGTCAGCGGTAGTTCTTACAGGACATATGAGATCACACCGGAAGGGGAAAGGTGGCCCTGTGCTTTTATTATTGTGCCGGAAGGCGTAAGCCGCTCTAAGCAGTTTTCACCGGGCCAGAAAGTGCAAACCACGGCTCACCAGCTATATTTTCGCCTGGAAGGGGCAAACGAATCTCCGGTTTTACTTCCTGAAGATACCGTAGCCCGTATAGCTGACCATGTTAGCAATGGTATATTTGCTCCCCGGCCGCGCAGTTCAACAGCTTTTCACTACTGGTGGTATGCTGAAGCTGATGTTAATGGAGAAATGAAACGTGGTTGGTTGGCAGAGACTTACCTGGAAGAGGCTCCGCCTGGATCAGTAGTCTATACCCCCAGGGAGGAAAATGACCAGAAGTCGGATTCTGATACGGAAAATGAACCGGAGCCTGATAAAGAGCTGGAATATGAAGATACAGATGAAGAGAATCAGGGAGAAGAGCAGGAAAATGAGCCTGTTCAGTCTGGCAGCAGCGAAGCTGATCCGGAAGCAGATAAAAGCCCTGGAAATGAAGAGAATGGGTATCATGATCCAATCCATGGCCCCGGTGATGTTTACGGTGACGGGCAGGTTAATGCCAGGGATGTTGTTTTGTCAATGCAGTACATGATGAGGGAAGTAACTTTAACTGAAGCCCAGGTCAAGGCAGCTGATGTTAATAAAGACGGAATCGTTGATATTCGTGATGTAGTCTTGCTGATGCAGTATATTTTGAGACTGGTTGATTCTTTCGATTAATAATAGAGGGTCATCGGGGAACTCAGTGTTTTTAGAAACCACGGGTTTGTCCCTGCCATGGTGGTTCTTTGCCGGCTTTGAATTCTTCTACACCAGGTCCACCAAGGCGCTTTAGCCGCCATATTCCATAAATGTATGTAATAATCAGGACAACTATAAGAACCGGCCAACCCAGCAGGGTATTAGCCCAGGCCAGGGTGACAGCATCGCCACTTTGAAAAATTGCCAGCTGGGTTATTAGCCTCACTATAAAAAATAGTGCCCAGAACCAGGTAACTTCCCGGTATGCCGGTTTAACATCACCGCGCCAGAACCACTCCAGCGGCCAGCCGCGGGTTAAGTGACTGGCCCAGGCTGCCAGGGGTTTACCGGTTAACAAGCTAATTAAGGTTATCAGGACTAAAAAAGCGCTGCTGATTAAAGCCGGTATAAAATAGCCGGCAGCACTCTGGGTCAGGTAAGCCAGTCCGGATGCAAAAGCAACACCAAGCAGCCCGCCCAGGGCGTAATACCAGTTCTGCCTGCGCAGAATACGGCTCATGCCGATGACCAGTGCCAGGCCCAGTGCTGTGAAAATTGCGGTATTTAGATCAAAAATATTATTGACAAGTACGAAGATAAGTGGAGGGAAAAGGGCATCTACTGTCTTTCCCGAGACCACCGTTTTCAATTCATCGAGTATTTCGCTGCTTTTTGATTGCATAGTTCGTGCCACCTCTTTGCTTAACCTAACTGGCTATTAAGTTTTCTTTTCGTGCACCCAGGAAAAAAGTCAGCCAGTTTTCCTTGCTGCTATAGAGGGCAATTAAAATATAGACACAGGCCGTCAGAAACCCAAATACCATCATCAGGATAACCCAAATTACCGCAGAAGCCGGTTGTTTTTCCCGGAAAACTATCCACATGGAAAAGAGGATAAACCCTACATAAAGATCAACCAGGGAAACAATGCCCCATGGATTGGCAAACAGTTTTGAACCGTCGACCCAGAAATCCCCGTTTATAAAGCCGTTTAATAATGCGGCACTCATGGCAAAAAAGCCAACCCAGGTAATGATTTTTGCAACCTTCATTTTACACCTGCTTTCAAAAGTTATTAATTTGAATGTGCTAATCATAGCAAAACCAGAGCCATTCAGTCAAAATTATTTATTAATACATAATTTTATCTTTAAGCCTCTATCAGTTATAATCTGATCATGGAACTTTTAGCGCCTGCAGGCAATCTTGAAAAACTTAAAACAGCAGTCCGCTTTGGAGCTGATGCTGTATATTGTGGTGGTGGAGCATTTTCACTGCGGGCACCCG
>PXFD01000101.1 GCA_003564505.1 Syntrophomonadaceae bacterium | reverse complement strand
AACAGTAAAACCCCCTGGATCTGCGCCTCCTGCTTTACCTGCGGAGCCAGGTGTATAAAGGATCTGGACCTTTGCCGGATCATGGAAGCGATCCGGGCAAAATTACTGCGGCCACGCGGAGTTGAGTGCTTAAGCCCCGGAGAGGTGCCCGGGGAGCTGCTCGAAAAGCTGCCCCAGCAGGCCCTGGTAAGCGGTTTTCGCAAGTTCACGCGCTGATCAGCCGAGCCGAATACCGGTTACCAGTTTATGTACCGGCTGGATAACGGCATGCGAACCGGTGAAGAAGAGCCAACCTATAAGCTGGTTGTTGAAGAAGATGTGGAGATAGAAGCTTTGTTCTCCGTGGATCAGATTATGCCGCCTGAATTCGTTTTTGACCTTTACCACCGGCTCGCCGATCCCGGAGAAAACACCTTTATTTCCCCGGTGAACATTTACTAATAATTTTTTTATTGTTTACCACTGATCTTTATATCTTACATTTTCTCAAGTCTAATAGCGATCTGAATATAAGTGTTTATGATTCATAAGCCTTCTCAAACAGCCAACTCAACCACACTTGCGGCATGGATCGCAGTTGTATCATAAAGAGGAACCTCCGTATCAGCTTGCTTTATTAAAAGCGCAATTTCAGTACACCCAAGTATTACCGCTTCTGCCCCTTGTTCTTTTAAATTCTCTATAACTTTTAAAAAAGCAGTTTTTGAATCCTGCTTGATTACTCCGAGGCAAAGTTCATGGTAAATGATATCGTGGACAATTTTTCTCTCTGCTTCTTCCGGAACTAGTGTTTTAATCCCGAAGTTTTCTTTCAACTTATCTTTGTAAAAAGGCTGCTCCATGGTAAACCTGGTCCCCAACAGGCCGACAACATTTATCCCGTCTTTTTTTAGAGCATTCCCGGTTGCATCTGCAATATGGACAATTGGTATATCAATCCTTTCCTGGATTTCCCGGGCAATAATGTGCATCGTGTTGGTGCAGATAATCAAAAAATCCGCTCCCGCCCGTTCTATTGCCTGGGCGGCACCGGAAAGTATTTCTACTGTTTTTGTCCAATCTCCACGGTGCTGCAGATCTTCAATCTCGGCAAAATCAAAACTGTACAAAACAATCTTTGCGGAATGCAGACCGCCTAAAGACTGCTTTACTCCTTCATTGATGGCCTTGTAGTAACTCAATGTAGATTCCCAACTCATACCGCCGAGCATTCCAATTGTTTTCATGCACAGTTTTACCTTTCTTTACGTTCATCTTCATAATAGTGATTTTGACAATCACCACATCATTTTCTCTTCCACAGAATCTGCAGTTTTCAGCAGTACCGCCAAAGCTGCTTTGGGTAAAACGTTCGCTTACCCGCCCTTAACCTCAAATAAGTTGCCGTCAAAATCTTCGATGAAGGTAACCCGGGATTCTCCCCTCGGAACACGGTTTACTTTTACGCCCTTTTTCCGGCACTGATCAACGAATGCTTCGAGGTTTTCCACTTCAATGCAGATATGATCAATCGGCCTCTTTGTTATATTGCTCTCAGAAAGGAACACTTCGAAGCGGACTCCATCGCCGGTATAGTTTATTACATTTAAATCGACATCGATGCCAAAGATAGCGTTTGCCGTATCAGCAGGGACTGTTTTAGGTTCCTGTTTTTCAAGCCCGAACAGGCTGCCATAAAAACGGTCCGCTTTTTCCTCGCTGCTGCAGGTCAGTCCAACATGACCTATTTTCATATTAATACGTCCTTTCATTTCTATTCGTTCGGCCTGATAATCACTTTTAGCGAATCTTTACCTTCTCTGACCAGGTTGAAGCCTTTTTCGATCTCCTTTAGAGGGAGCACGTGGGTGATCATGTCTTCAACCTCAATCCTGCCTGAGCTGATCAGCTCGAGTGCTTCATTGAGATCTTCCGGTCCGCAGTAGTATGAAGTGAGGATCCTGATTTCCTGGCGCCAAAATTCATTGATCGGAACCACTACCTGCTTATCAGGGTCGGGGACGGCAAAAAATATCACCGCTCCGCCCTTGTCCAAGCATTGCCAGGCCTGCTCTACCGCGGGAAGGGCGGATGTGCAAAGCATCACCAGATCTGCTTTCTTACCGGTTTGCTCTAGCATAAGAGATGCCAGATCGCCTTCAGCATTAAATGTATGATCGGCGCCGGCTTCTCCTGCTTGTTCCAGCCTTTTTTCGTTGATATCAGCAGCTAAGACCTTAGCTGATTTTGTTTTAGCATACTTTACGGTCAAAAGCCCGGACATCCCGCAGCCCAGCACCAGGACATTTTGGCCCGGCTGCAGATCGGCCAGGCGCAGGGCCCTGATCACGCAGGCCAGCGGTTCGATAAAAGTGCCCTGATCGTAGGTGACATGTCCCGGCAGGTGAAAAGCCCCCCTGTCAACCAGCTCCGTTGGTACTGATATATACTCGGCAAAGCCGCCGGGAAGCCTTTCTTTAACCTGCGAACACTGAGGATAATGGCCTTTCCGGCAGTAATAGCAGTCCATACAGGGCACTTTGGGGGCAATTACTACCCGGTCCCCGGGTTTGAATTTTTTCACTGCAGAACCTACCTGCACTACTTCGCCGCCCAGTTCGTGGCCCTGCACCAGGGGTGCCCGGGGCAAGCGGTACCACTCCACGATGTCGCTGCCACAAATTCCGCAGGAATGGACCTTGATCAGCATCTCCTGCGGGCCCGGCTCAGGCACCGGTTCTTCAGCAATCCTGATATCCCTGTTGTTGTACCAGTAGGATACTTTCACAAGATCTACAACCTCAATTCTTAAGATTATACGGCTGGTTTAAAGCCGTAGCGATTTACAAGCACACCGGTATTAATTTAGCACTCTTCTTTTAAAGTTTTGAACAGTTCGTAAGCCTTATCCGGGGTTTCGTTTTTATGCACCACGGCATTTACTGCCTGGATCATAGCTACCGGGGCTTCCGACTGAAAGATATTGCGGCCCATGTCCACGCCGGCTGCTCCTTCCTGGATCGCATTATAGGCCATGGTGAGGGCATCATATTCGGGGATTTTTTTACCGCCGGCCATGACAATCGGCACCGGGCAGCAGGAAGTCACGGTTTCAAAGCCGTCTTCGATGTAGTAGCTCTTGATATAGTGGGCCCCGAGTTCGGCACAAATCCGGGTGGCCAGGCGGAAGTAGCGGGCATCCCTTTCCATATCTTTGCCTACTGCGGTTACCGCCAGGGTGGGAATACCGTAGCGGGTTCCAATGTCAACCATTTTAGTCATATTGGTAATGGTCTGTCGTTCGTGTTCGCCCCCGACAAACACTTGAACCGCCATGGCACTGGCGTTGAGGCGGATGGCATCTTCAATATCCACGGCCAGATCCTCGTTGGAGAGTTCTTTTAAAATGCTCGTGCCCCCCGAAACCCTGAGCACAATTGATTGGGACACAGATGGAGGAATAATGCTCCTTAAAATGCCCCGGGTCAACATCAAGGTATCAGCATAAGGTACCAGGGGCAGAATATTAACGTCAACCCGCTCCAAACCGCTGGTCGGACCCTGGAAATAGCCGTGGTCGATAGCGAGCATCACGGTGCGGCCGGAATCGGGGTTAAATATTCCCGCCATCCTGTTTTTCATGCCCCAGTCCAGTGAACCGCAGCCTTTTAGGTAAAATCCTTCTGTTTTCTGGAGAATGTCGGTGCAAAATTCCTTGGCTTCTTTGGGCTTTTGGTCATCGGGCATTTTCACAATCTCCTTTCATGTGGCAGTAAAGGGTTTTCAACTGAATCCTGGTGGAATCGCAATAATATGCTTAGTTTTTAGAACTTTACAAGTAAATTATAGCAGGAAGCAGCAAAATTACCAAGTGAAGCAGCCTAGCAGCAAGTTATATAGTATGCCTGGCATGGCCTTAAATATAAAATTGATCCCAATCATGTGCAGCTGTCAGGTTTTTACTTAACTCTTGATGTCGACTTTCTGGACCCGGCAACAGCCCCGGTCACCGAAACCCCAAAGCCGGACGGCTTTACCAGCAGAGAACTTTTCACCCTGCTGAAAGGGCTTTCCAGCCTCAAGTTTATCGGCATGGATGTGGTAGAGATCTCGCCACCCCTGGATCAAAACGATATAACCTCTTTTGCAGCCCAGAGGGCAATCACCGAGGCATGGGGCTACTTCCTTTAATGTCCTGCCGGTAATGCGGTCAATCCAAACCGGCTTATCGTGCTTTCCTTAAATGCCATATGCCAGGAACTGTTCTTCTGTTAACACTTT
>PXFD01000033.1 GCA_003564505.1 Syntrophomonadaceae bacterium | reverse complement strand
GCGCTACCGATGTAATACCGTTTATTCCCGTTAAAGGCGTAGATATGGATGACTGTATCGAGCTGGCCAACCGGCTTGGTGAAAAGCTGGCTGAAGAGCTGAATATCCCGGTTTACCTCTATGAAGAAGCGGCTGTGAAGCCGAACCGTAAAAATTTATCAGATGTGCGCCGCGGCCAATATGAAGGTTTAATAGAAGCAATTAAAGAACCGGAGCGCAAACCGGACTTTGGGCCGGCTGAAGTGAACCCCAGGGCAGGAGTCACGGCCGTGGGGGCGCGGCCGCCTTTAATTGCTTACAATATTAACCTGGACACTGGTAATGTTGATATAGCCAAAGATATTGCCCGGGCAATAAGAGGCAGCAGCGGTGGTTTTCCATCAGTTAAAGGCCTGGGTATTATGATCGAGGAAACGGGAAAGGCCCAGGTTACCATCAATGTATGTGATTTCAAAAAAGTGTCCCTGCACCGTATTTTTGAACTGGTAAAGAGAGAAGCGGCCCGTTATGGTGTCGCAGTAATCAGCAGTGAAATAGTGGGGCTAACCCCGCTCGATGCCCTGGTTGATGCAGCCGAATTTTATCTTCAGTTTGACGGATTCGATCGCAGCCAGGTTTTAGAAAACAGATTACTGGAGTGATAATAAATGGATAATAACAGGCAGGAAAGTGAGTCTCAACAGGCAGATCAGGGCATCCCAGGGCACGAATTAAATCGAAAGCCTCCGGCAAAACCCGATCTGAAAGCGGCGATGCGCCTATACCTTGGCATATTTGTCCTGTTAATTCTTATCGGATCCGTTGTTCAGGTAATGCACTTTGAAATTGGGATGATTATTACCCAGGTCTTCTTGATACTTCTTCCTGCAATCTGGTTCTGGAAGCGCCATGGTGTTGATAAGGTTAAGTTTGCCAGGCTTTATCCCCTAAAGCTTAACCTTGTTCCCACTATCCTGGTCCTGGCCGGTGTTATGTGGATTATCAATATGATTTTTGCAGTAGGCCTGGTAACCGGGCTAATGGAAATTGGTTATGAACCAATTGTTGTAATAGAACCACCGCAGACTATTATGCAGTACCTGGGATACGTGCTGGTCCTTTCAGTTTTTGCCGGTATCTGTGAAGAAGTGCTGTTCCGGGGGGCAATTATGCCGTCAATGGAAGAGCGCGGTATTGTGCCGGCAATTGTCTTTAGCTCACTTCTCTTTGCCCTTTTTCATATATCATTTCTCAACCTTTTCAGTACTTTTATGCTGGGCATTGTGATGGCCGTTTTGGTTGTTAAAACAGGTTCAATTTGGGCGGGCATTATTTATCACATGGCCAATAACTTTATTGCAGCAACCTACCTCTTTATTGCCGGCCAACATGAAACTGCCACGGAAGTGGATTTTCAGGCTATGCTTGCTTTCATTCCGCTGCTGGTTGTTGCAGTTGTGGCGGCCTATTTCCTCTTCAAATTGCTTCATCGGCAGACCGGAAGCAGGGCGCTACTTGAGGATAGGAAAAACTGGCTGCCCCGCGGTTGGTTCAGCTTTGTTTTTGTCGCTGCTCTTTTCATTTTCCTGGTGATGGCCATGCTTGAACTGGCAATCGGCTTTGGCTGGTTCAACCTGGGCATGTAAATTTACTTTCGAGGAGGAATGGAATCATGGGTTTAGAAGGCAAGAGAATTGCCATATTTCTGGAACAGATTTATGAAGATCCCGAGTTCTGGTATCCCTATTATCGTTTCCTGGAGGCCGGAGCGGAAGTAACTGTAATAGCACCCGAAGTAAAGATTTATCAGAGCAAGCACGGGTATCCGGCTAAAGCAGATCTGGCTGCTGCAGACGCAAAAGCCGGGGATTATGATGCAGTGATCATCCCGGGCGGATATTCACCGGATCATATGCGCCGCTCAAAAGCTATGGTCGATTTGCTAAAGCAGGCATATGAGCAGGGCAAAATCATTGCTTCAATTTGTCATGGACCCTGGATGCTTGCTTCAGCGGGTGCGGTTAAAGGGAAGAAAGTAACTTCATTTTTCTCTATCAAGGATGACCTGGTCAATGCCGGGGCTGACTATGTTGACCGGGAAGTGGTTCGCGACGGAAATGTTATTACCTCGCGGACACCGGCCGATTTGCCGGCCTTTTGTAAAGAAATAATTGCGGCTTTGAATGGCTAAGCCAATAAAGAGGCGGCGGGCTTGAAAAACTTTCCCGCCGCTTTCTTTTTATTTCCATAACCACAAATTATGTTCACTTCAGCTTTCTTCAGTTGGCGGTGCATTCGTCTTTACCTTAAAGAAAGTGCCCCGCTTTCTTTTTTCAGATTCAATTGCCCCTCTTGACTGCAGCAGGTTTAGATATTTTTGGATTTCTGCCGGCCTTAAGTTTAAAGCCTGCTGCAGGTCCGAAACAGTGCAGGGCCTGCGGCGCAGTGTGTTTAATATGCGGTTGCTCTGTAAGCCTTTTATAGAGGACACTTTGTGTTGCGGCTTAAAGGCGCCGATCAGTTCTGCATTGCCGAGGTAATCAGCTATTTCCTGCAGCTTTTCCTCAGGAGCAGCTTCAACCCACTCTTCAGTGCCCGGCCTGTCCAGGGTTCCGATCTGAACAAGATCGGGCCCGATTTTTTCCAGGGCTTCTTTTAGCAATTCCAGTGCTTGCGGGGTATCGTTAATTCCCGGTACGATTAATACTTCTATGATCATAAGCCCCTTGTATTCATGGCGCAGTGAAACCAGCCCCCCGATTATCTCATTGCAGTTAAGCTTTTCATAGGGCCGGTTAATCTGGTTAAAAGCGTCGCTGCAGGCCGCATCGAGAGAGGGTATAATCAGGTCTGTCTTTAAAACTTCTTTCCGAACAGCAGGCTCGGTAAATAAAGTTCCGTTTGTTAAGAGGCAAACTTTGTAATCAGGGTAATTTTCCTTTATATAATCAACTATTGTGCCCAGGCCGGAATGCAAAGTAGGTTCGCCTGAGCCGGAGAAAGTAATGTAGTCAAGGTCCGGCTTTGAGGCTAAGTAATGCTCCAGTTCGGCAACTACATCTTCAATAGGGACGAATTCCTCACGGTTTATTGTCAGGTTGGTAGTTTCCCCGCATTCACAATAGACGCAGTCGAGAGTGCAGGTTTTGTGTGGAACTAAATCCACACCGAGCGAAAGGCCCAACCGGCGGGATGGGACCGGTCCAAATAAATGACGATATTTCATCCAGGCACCTGCCTTCATTATTAATTTAAAACCCTTTACTGGCTCTATTCTACATGATATAGCTGGTTTTTTCATTTTGCTGGAGAAAAATAATAAAATGTTATTGATTTATACCCTTTAAAGGTCTATAATAATAATAGATATATACCCAATATATTTAGAGTAGTCATTACTAAATGGAGGTTAAGAGATGAAAAACAGCAGAGTGACTAACGATGCAGGAGGTGAAAAAATGAAGCTGGCAATTTGTGCAAAAGGTGAAGGATTAAAAGCCGAAGTAGATCAGCGCTTTGGGCGCTGCCCCTTCTTTGTCGTGGTTGACACAGAAAAAAAAGAGCTTGTTGAATCTCTCAGCAATAGAAATGCTGAAGCAGCCGGGGGTGCAGGACCCCAGGCCGCTCAACTGCTGGCCGGCCGGGACATTGAAGCAGTTATCCTCGGCAATGTCGGTCCCAATGCTATTGAAGCTCTCAAGGCAGCCAGGGTTAAAGTCTATAGCGGTGTGACCGGAACTGTTGAAGATACCCTGGAAAAGTTTTTGGAAGGTAGTTTAAAGCTGGTAGCTGAAGCGACAGTATCATCACATTCAGGTATGCGTAAATAAAGGAGGTAGATTAATATGATTATAGCAGTGGCAACAGAAAACAATTTGGTAGCGCAGCATTTCGGTCGCTGCCCAGAGTACACTCTCTTCAAACTTGCGGAAAACACCATAGCCGAGGAGCAAACAATTCAGAATCCAGGCCATGAACCCGGGTTTCTGCCGGGCTATCTTGCAGAAAAAGGCGTCAAATGCATCATTGCAGGAGGGATGGGACCAAGGGCACAGTCATTGTTTGATGACCATAATATCGAAACTTACATAGGTGTTACCGGTCCGGTTAAAAATGTTGTTGAAGACTATTTATCCGGGGAATTAAAATCTGGTCCAAGCGCTTGCGAACATCCTGAGGGGCACCATGGATGCAGTTGAGAAATAATCTAAACATATATGGAATTTTAAATTGGAAAGGAGGTATTTACTATGCCAGGTTATGATGGAACAGGTCCAGTCGGTATGGGC
>PXFD01000046.1 GCA_003564505.1 Syntrophomonadaceae bacterium | reverse complement strand
GGTTCTCGGTTTTTCTGTGGTAATTGTAACCCTGGTCGGACTATACTTTTTGCTGTTAGTTTTCGCCAGAATATTTTATGAAAAAGGCAGTCCAAAAAGCACCCTTCCTGAAAAGGAATCACAGGTTACAAGCAAAGCGGAGCCAACTAAACCAGATCAGGAAAGCCGAAAAACCGCGGCAATATTTGCAGCAGTTTACCGTTATCTACAGTTAAATAATGAAATCAGGGAAGGAAGCAGAATTTCAATTGCTGTTCAACCTGCCGGTTCCAGCAGTACTACAGGTGGATGGCATATAACCGGAAGAAAAGCGCTAATGGAAAATAGAATGGAATTAGAAAGAATTAGGAGGATGAAGCAGCGTGAAAACATTCAAGGTAACAGTTGACGGGCAATCTTATACAGTACAGGTTGAAGAAATTGAAAAATCCTCTGCAGGCAGTTCCGGTACTGCATCTGTTCCGGTCAGCGAGGCAAAATCAGCACCTGTAAAAGAAAAGCCCCTGGAAAATAAAAAACCGGCCGGACAGGTGAAAACAGAGCCTGCAGCAGATCAAACTGAGAAAAGTGCCCAGGATAAGCCAGCCCCGACCGGCGGACCAGGCGGAAAAACCGTAAAAGCGCCAATGCCTGGATCTGTTCTCGAAGTAAAAGTAAGTACCGGTGATGAAGTAAGTGAAGGAGACGTTCTGCTGGTACTGGAAGCAATGAAAATGGAGAATGAATTAACAGCATCTCAGGCAGGTACAGTAAGCGAAGTGCTGGTGAAAAAAGGTGATACTGTAAACAGCGGAGATCCCCTTGTTGTTCTATCTTAATTTGTTGTTATAATCATTTGAAACCAGAGACGGCATGAAAGGGGTTGGGCTGAATTGCTTGATATGCTATTTGAATTTATCCGGGGAACCGGTTATTATAATCTTCAGGCAGGCAGCATAATTATGATAGTTGTTGCCTGTATATTGCTTTATCTTGGTATAGCAAAAAAATATGAACCTTTACTACTGGTCCCGATCAGTTTTGGGATGCTTCTGGTTAATCTTCCGCTCGGCGGACTGATGCAACCGGAAGCAGGCCAAAATATCGGAGGGCTGCTTTACTACCTCTCCCTGGGATTGGAACTGGGTATTTACCCGCCCCTGATTTTCCTTGGGGTAGGAGCAATGACTGATTTTGGTCCGCTCATCGCCAACCCAATTACTATTCTACTGGGCGCCGCAGCCCAATTTGGCATCTTTTTAACCTTCATCGGAGCAACATTATTCGGTTTTTCTCCCCAGGAGGCAGGTGCGATCGGTATCATTGGCGGTGCTGACGGTCCTACGGCAATATTCCTGGCCAGCCGATTGGCCCCGGAACTGCTCGGTTCTATAGCCATTGCTGCCTATTCATACATGGCCCTTGTGCCGATAATTCAACCTCCAATCATGCGCTTGCTTACCACTAAAAAAGAACGCCTGGTTGTTATGGAGCAGCTGCGCCCTGTATCCAGGCTGGAAAAGATTTTGTTTCCTATTGTGGTTATTATTTTGACAGGACTCCTGCTTCCTGCAGCACTGCCGCTTCTCGGTATGCTGATGTTTGGTAACCTGCTTCGTGAAAGCGGGGTTACCGAGCGGTTAAGCAAGGGTGCCCAGAATGAGTTAAATAATATTATTGTCATTTTTTTAGGTTTGACCGTGGGTGCAAAAGCAACAGCTGTCTATTTTCTTACTCCTGACACCTTGAAGATTATTGGGCTTGGCCTGGTAGCCTTTGCCTTTGGTACTGCCACGGGGGTGTTGATGGGTAAACTTTTATATGCTATGACCGGCGGTAAAATTAACCCGCTGATCGGCTCTGCCGGGGTATCAGCAGTGCCTATGGCTGCTCGTGTTTCCCAGTCTGTTGGAAAAGAAGAGAACCCAAACAACTACCTGTTAATGCATGCTATGGGACCTAATGTAGCCGGAGTTATCGGTTCAGCGGTTGCAGCAGGTATACTGTTATCCATTTTACTGTAAGGAAGAGGTGTTTTTGTGTCAGATATAAGGGTTAGATTTGCACCCAGCCCGACCGGCGAGCTGCATATCGGTGGAGCGAGGACGGCCCTGTTTAACCTGCTTTATGCAAGGGCAAAAAACGGGACTCTTGTTCTGCGCATCGATGATACAGACCTTGAACGTTCCAGGGAAGATTATGTTGAAAAGTTATTTGCTTCGCTGCGCTGGTTAGGGCTTGACTGGGATGAAGGACCGTATTACCAGTCCAGGAGGCAGGATCAGTATACTGCTGAGGCAGAACGATTGCTTACAGACAATAAAGGTTACCGCTGCTACTGTACTACAGAAGAGCTGGCAAAGGGACGTGAAGAAGCCAAAAAAGAGAACAGGGCTTTCCTTTACCCCGGAACCTGCAGAAATTTATCACCCGAGATGGAAGAAAAATGCCGCAGTGAAGGGCGGAATGCTGTTATCAGGCTGAGGACACCGGATAGCGGCGAAACAGTTGTAGATGATCTGATCAGGGGTAAAGTTCATTTTGATAATGAAATGCTTGATGATTTTATAATACTTAAGTCAAACGGCCAGCCAACTTATAACTTTGCCAGTGTTGTAGACGACCTGCAGCTGGCTATTACACATGTAATCAGGGCAGAGGAGCATTTATCGAATACCCCCCGCCAGCAGCTCTGTGCAATAGCCCTTGGTTATGATCTGCCCGCATTTGCTCATGTTCCGATGATCCTGGCTCCTGACCGCAGTAAATTAAGCAAAAGACACGGGGCTACCTCAGTTGAAGAATTCCAGAATGAGGGTTACCTGCCGGAAGCTCTGGTAAACTATATGGCTTTACTGGGCTGGTCGCCTGGAGAAGACCGGGAATTATTAAGCCTTGATGATATGGTAGAAGCATTTAACCTGGAAAAAGTTAACAAAACCGCAGCTATTTACGACGTCAACAAGCTGGCCTGGATGAACGGCCATTATATCCGCGAGTCTGAACCTGATCGGTTAACCGAAGCTGCCAGACCATTTTTTGAAAAACATGGTTTGCTTAAAGGGGAGCTATCCGGCGATGAGCTTGATTTCTTCAAAAGGGTTCTTAAAGCTGTCAGAGAAAGAGCCAGGACCCTGGTAGAGCTGGCCGAGGCAGCAGAATACTTTTACCTTGATGATTTTGAATATGATCAGAAGGGCATTAAAAAAGCTTTTCAAAAGGAAGGCGCAGCATATGTACTGCGTTCTATAAGGCAGGAACTGAGTGCGCTGGATGATTTCAGTGAAGAGAAAACTGAAGAGCTATTTAATGAAATAAGCGATAAAACAGGTCTTTCTTTTGGCCGGCTTATCCAGCCGACACGCCTTGCCCTGACCGGTAGAATGGGAGGGCCTGGCCTGTTTGAAATAATTAGTCTGCTTGGCAAGGAGAAAACCCTGGCAAGGATTGATAAAGCAATCAGCTATATTGAATCAGGAATGGATTAACGTAGATTTACTAACACAGGCACTATTTTTCATTCTTTTTCTTTTCTTCCTTTTCATCGTAACCGCGCTTTAGCATGAAAACGAGAACAAAGAAAACGGCAATTAGGACAAGTCCTGAAATTAGTTGAAACATTAATAAGCCTCCCAATAATAAACTTTAAGCCCACTGCTGCAGGCAGCGGGCTTTCTGCTGCAATTTAGAATAATTATACTGAAAACATTGCTACCTGACAAGCTTAAACCTGATTACTGCGGCTGTAATTCGCAGAACGTTTTCTTCGGTAAGGCCTTTTCTTTCTTGTTGCATAAGCTTTATCATCAATTAAATCCTGGTAGACCTGCAGCATTTGCTCGGCACAGCGCCTGGAAGAAACGTGGGCTGCATTTTCCAGGGCTTTCTTGCTCATACCTTCATAAAGCTTACGGTCGCTGAGCAGGGCAATAATAGCTTCTGTAAAAGCAGGGAGGGAAGGATCGGTTAAAATACCATCATCGTTATGGTATACCATTTCTGCAGGACCGAAAGCACGGATCGCAACGACAGGAAGGCCGGTAGCTTTAGCTTCACCTATAACCAGTCCCTGGGTTTCCGTCACTGAAGGAAATACAAAAAGGTCTGCGCTGGCATAACAGTGAACTATTTCCTGGCGGGGCAGAACCCCGGTAAAAATAACCCTGTCTTCTATGGACATTTGTTTTGCCATTTTGCGGAGTATTTCCTCCTGTGGCCCCTTGCCAACCATTGCCAGGTGGGTTTCAGGAAACTTTTCCTGGACAGTTTGAAAAGCTTTTAAGAGGAAAGTAACGTT
>PXFD01000126.1 GCA_003564505.1 Syntrophomonadaceae bacterium | reverse complement strand
TCGGTGGGGGGATCCCCCTGATTCGCCCATTAAAACAAAGCCTGGTATCTGACCGGATCCATCGCCTTATCGGTATTGTTAACGGGACTACCAATTATATCTTCACCCGGATGTTCCAGGATCGAGTGAGTTTAGATGAAGCTTTAGCTGAAGCACAAAAGCTTGGATTTGCTGAACCCGATCCTTCCAGCGACCTTGAGGGCCGGGATGCATTATACAAGTTAATAATTATGAGCGGTCTGGCTTTCGGTAATAGCATTGATCCCGGTCAGGTCTATGTAGAAGGTATTAAAGGAGTTACATACCAGGATATTGCTTACGCTAAGGAAATTGGTCATACTGTGAAGCTTCTTGCTATTGGCGAAAAGCTGCCCGAAGGGCTTGCTTTAAGGGTACACCCAACCCTTGTTCCAGATAATCACCCTCTGGCATCAGTTTTAAATGAATTTAACGCTATTTATATAGAAGGAGATGCTGTTGGTGAAGTAATGTTTTATGGTCCGGGTGCCGGAGCCAGGCCAACAGCAACAGCAGTTCTGGCCGATGTTGCTGAAGCTGCCCGCAGCATACGTTACCAGTGTATTGACGGGATCATTGAGAAAACATACAGCAAAACATCATTTGTGCCAATAGATGATTTGATAACCAGCTTTTACCTTCGTTTTCTTGCCGATGACAGGCCCGGAGTTTTTGCTTCCCTGGCCGAAGCTTTTGGTGATGAAGAGGTCAGTCTGGATATGGTTATTCAGAAACGTCGCTATGGTAATACTGCAGAAATCGTCCTGGTAACTCATGATGTTAAAGAAAAAGCTTTTCAACAAGCCTTGGCCAGGGTGCTGAAAATACCAGAAATTAAACCAAACCCAAGTGTAATTCGATTGTTGGGCTGATTTACTTACATAGCGGGACGAGCTTTTTAAGTTGCTTGTAAAACTAAATTGTAGAAGCTATTATTTCCTATCTGATAAGCAGGGTGAAGCGATGAAGTCAACACTGTCAGCCCGGCCGGCCTGGGCCGAAATTAATCTCGATCATATTGCCCATAATATCGGGTTATTCAGGAAGCAGGTCGGCCCTGTAACGGAGATTATGGCCGTAGTTAAAGCAGATGGTTACGGGCATGGTGCAATAAAGATTGCTGAAACAGCGCTCCAGGCAGGAGCTTCAAGCCTTGCTGTTGCTTTTGTAGACGAAGCGGTTGATTTACGGCAGGCAGGGATTACAGCCCCGATCCAGATTCTTGGTTATACCGATCCCTCTCTTTTTAAAAAGCTAATTCAATATAACTTAACCCCAACGATTTTTGGGCTGGATACTGCAGAGCAGTTTTCCAGCCAGGCCCGGCAGCACAATGTAGCACTGCCGGTTCACATCAAAGTTGATACCGGTATGGGGCGGATAGGCTTGCTGCCGGAGGAAGCTCTTGAAGTAATCACCAGGATTGCTCGGCTGGATGGTTTGAAAATTGAAGGAATATTTACACATCTGGCTGCTGCCGAGGAAAGTGATAGATCTTATACTGCTGAACAGCTTTTACTTTTCAACAGGATCCTTGATGGCTGCCTGGAAAGGGGCATCTCATTTCCCCTGATTCATGCGGCTAACAGTGCTGCAGCCCTGAATCATCCTAAATCACGTTTTAATATTATACGACTGGGCCTTTCTATGTATGGGCATTACCCGGCCGCTGAAATGCGGGAAATTGAACCGAAGCTTAAGCCGGCGCTTTCTTTTAAAAGCAGAGTCATCCTGGTAAAAAAAAATCCGGCGGGAAGAGCTATCAGCTATGGCTGTACTTATCACACCAACCGGGAAAGCCTGATTGCAACCATCCCGGTCGGATATGCCGATGGTTACAGCAGGCTGTTATCAAACAAGGGGCAGGTTTTAATCCGGGGTTGCCGTGTTCCCGTAGTAGGAACAATCTGTATGGATCAAATGATGGTTGATGTAACGGATGTGCCGGGAGTGCGTCTTGGTGATGAAGTGGTCCTCTATGGCAGACAGGGTTTTGAAGAAATAAAGGGGGAAGAAGCTGCTGAGCTGATTGGCACCATCAACTATGAGCTGCTTTGTGGTGTTAGCAAGAGAGTGCCGCGTTATTATTTCAAAGACAACAAGTTATCATCAATCTCCGATATCTTTGACCAGGAGTCTGTCCGTTCCGATCGCTGATAAATCAAGAGCCTGGTTAAACCATAGTGAATTATTCATTAAGGCTGCTATTTGAGATGGAAGAGTTGAAGAAGCCAGGATTGAACGGGTATGCAGTAAGGCTGTACCATGCAAAGTTTTGATAAATGCGAAATAAAAATATTTCCTGAATAAAGGGTTATATATTTCTGCCGATGTAACCTGGCTATCGATCTCAGCCATGGATTTCAGAATTGCAGATATTGCCAGGTGGGCGCTTTTGAAAGAGTTATATAAACCTTCCCCGGAAAATGGTTCTACCAGCCCCGTTGCATCTCCGATAACAATGGAATTATAATTAGCATTTTTCTTCATGGGTCCCAGGAATGGCAGGGGCCAGGCATTTAGTTTGCCCTGTTCCTGGGTTTCCTCAGTTTCTGAAGGAAACAACTTATGGTAAACTCTGGTTAGATGTTTTATTCCAGTTAGTCCTCCAACACCGTGATTAGTCCAGCCCGAGCCGCTAAAAGACCAGCCCATTCCACCCAGGAAGGGAAGGGGATAGAATTTAAGGATTCCGGTTTCAGCAACGGGTGAATCCATTTTAATTACTTTAGATAAGCCCCATCCGCAAAGGCTGCATTTGCCGGATAACCCGACCTTGCTTGCATTATTGCTATTTGCACCGTCGGCAATAATTAAATAGTTCGCAAAGATATTAACATCTTTATTCTTTGTTGATTTAAGTAGATATAGATCTTTATTATAGTCATCGGGTTTGACTGTTTGCACCGATTCTACAATTTCGTTCTCGATTAGCTTTACACCAGTTTTAACAGCATATTCTGCCAGCAGCTGATCCAGCTCGTCTCTTCTCAGTACAAGGCCCAGGCGGGTCTTACTGTTATAAGTATGAGGGGTTCTGTTTTTCATAACGTTAATTTGGTAAACAGGCTGAGACTGAAGGGAGAGAAGCTCGAGATCATCTGGAAGCAAAGAAATTGCCCGGCTTGAAAGAAAACCACCACATGTTTTGGAGCGGGGATGTTTATTTTTTTCAAACATGATAACAGAAAGGCCTGTCCTGGCAGCCAGGATCGCAGCAAGTGAACCGGCAGGCCCGGCCCCTATTATTGCCAGATCGTAAATCTTTTCCGGATAGTTGCTTCTGGTAGAAGGCCTGTTCATTAATTGATGGCTCCCAATTATTATTTTGCAATCGCCCTGCTTAAACAGTTAAATTATAACACAGCAACAATGATCTAACTCTTTTATTTCCTTGACTGAATGCGGCAGATGCATTAAAATATTTTTGTGATATCAATGCAATATTTAAGAGAGAAAAGTATAAATCAGCGCTGCAAAACAGGGATAACCAGAGAGTTCCTGCCATATCAGCTAGGTTCAATATAATTAGCAAAACCGGCTCAGGGAAGCCGGTTTATTATTTTTTCGTAATTTTTATTGGGAGGTATTAGGACGAATGTCTATTGATTTCAGTAAAGAAGCTGACTATGTTGCCCGCCTGGCCAGACTTAAGCTTAAGCCCGAAGAAAAAGAAATTATGGCCGGTCAATTGAGTGATATCCTTGATACCGCTCGTAAGGTTCAGGAAATTGATACAACCGGGATTGAGCCAACTTCACATGTAATAGATCTGCCGACAGTGCTGCGTGATGATAAAACCGGGCCATCTTTAACCTTGAACCGGGTTTTGCAAAATGCTCCGAGACGCCAGCAGGATTATTTTAAAGTACCAAGTATTACAGCTAAGGATAACGGATTTAATGCGGGGGAAGAGGCTTAAAATGAAATTATTTGAAAAAAATGCTGCAGAATTAATTAGCATGCTTCAGAAAAGTGAAGTTAGTTCTGTTGAAGTGGTACAAAGCTTTCTCGATCGGATTGAGCTGCTTGAACCTCATTTAAAAGCATTTATAACCCATACTCCTGCGATGGCTCTTCAGACCGCAAGTGAGGTCGACAGCCGTCGCAATAATGGAGAAGAGCTTCATCCCCTGGCTGGAATACCGGTAGCCATAAAAGATAATATTACCACACAAGGTTTGAGGACAACCTGTGCCTCCCATATTCTTGAAAGTTACATTCCACCTTATGACGCATCTGTGATTACTGCCTTAAAAAGGGC
>PXFD01000169.1 GCA_003564505.1 Syntrophomonadaceae bacterium | reverse complement strand
TTAAGGTTGCTAATAATGAACTCGAAACAATCTTAAGGCAGTTAACAAATGCCGAAGAAGCACTTGATTACAGTGAAGAAAAATTGTATTACCTCAGTTATCATGACCAGTTAACCGGGTTGTATAATCGCTCCTTTTTTGAAGTCAGGCTGAGGCGGCTCAGTGAAAAACCGGAGTACCCGATCACTTTAATCACCACTGATATTGACGGCCTCAAGTTGATCAACGATACTATCGGGCAAAGCGCCGGCAACCGCCTGTTAAAAATATGTGCCAATATGGTATCTGAAGCTTTAAATGGCGAGGGAATACTGGCCCGGGTCGGAGGAGACGAATTTTCAGCAATCCTGCCCCTGGTTAATAAAGAGGAGGGCGAAAAAATTGCCCGCCAGATTCGCTATCAAGTTAATCATTACAACCAGGCAAATACTAATTTGCCATTGAGCCTTTCCATTGGTGTAGCTACCGCTGAAGACCGCAGCATCAGCTTAAAAAAACTTCTTAAATTAGCCGACGACCAGTTGTTAAGAAATAAATTGCATCGGCATAGCAGTGCGAGAAACAATGTAGTACGCAGCCTTGTTACAGCCATGGGTGAGCGTGACAACTATTCCGGAGGTCATACCAAGCGGCTGGAAAAAATGTGCCTCACTGTCGGTGAAACAATGGGTCTTTCATCCCAACAGCTTGGTGATTTAGCCTTATTGGCCCAGGTGCATGATCTAGGCAAGGTCGCCATAGCGGATTCTATAATATTTAAACCGGGACCTCTAAACGAGGAAGAGTGGCAGATCATGAAACAGCATTCTGAGAAGGGCTACCGCATTGCATCTTCATCAACTGACCTGGCTGCAGTTTCCAACCTGATCCTTCACCATCACGAGCATTGGGACGGCGAAGGCTATCCCTTAGGCTTAAAAGGCAATGAAATACCGGTTGAATGCCGTATCCTGGCTATCGCTGACGCCTTCGATGTTATGACCAACGAAAGGCCTTACAAAAAACCGGTCAGCGTAAAAGCGGCTATGCAGGAAATCAGGGCCTGTTCCGGCAGCCAGTTCGATCCCGCTATAACAGAAATATTTATAAGATTAGTAGAGTCGGGTCGCTTTAATAAAATTTAAATAACCGAGAGCAGTAAAATACCTGCTATAGTGCCAAATACAGCTCCGAAAGTTCCGGCATGCCCGTTTCCAGAATTCTGAGCACCAGGAATTAGTTCCCCGAAAATAATATAAAGCATTGCTCCTCCGGCAAAGCCAAGGGAAAGTGATAAAACTACCGGTGAAATTGCGCCCAGGCTAGCACCAATAAATGCACCGAGCCCCATAGGCAGACCGGCCATAGCCGTATATATTAAAATCCAGCGAATCCTCATGCCCCCTGCACAGAGCGGACAGGCCATGGCTATCCCTTCGGGGATATTGTGAAGGGCTATAGTTACTGCCAGTGTAAAACCGAGTGCCGGCGAAGCCACATAGCTTGCTCCAATGGCAATACCTTCTGGAAGGTTATGCATGGCAATGCCAAGCCCCAAAATTGTGCCTGTCCTGATAAAACGGGCCAGTTCTTCTGTAGTTTCAAAAAAGTGAACATGTGGTATTTTTAGATCAACAAAAAGAATAAACAAGGTTCCAATGAGCAGTCCGGTAATAGCCAGGAAAAAACTACCCGCTTCAATTGATTCAGGCAAAAGATCAGTCAGCACTATTGCCAGCATAATGCCTCCGGCAAAGCCAAGGATAAAACCCAGCAGGGAACGGCTTGGAGTCCTAACAAACAGGGCAATTACTGTGCCCGATCCGGTGCCGATGATTCCTGCTGCCAGGCCAATCAGTGTAATTTGCATTATGTCATTCATTTATGTCACTCCCTGTAACGATTAAAGCTCACCCGTTTATTATAACCAAAAGACCTTGACCCGCATAGAGTGAATTGCCCCTAACATTTTATTTTAAAAAATTATTAGGAAATCTTAATATTTATACCATAAAACTGCCTATCTTGGCCTGTATAATGAAATTGAAAATCAGGCACAGCCTGAGTGAACATCCGGGAAGAAAATTACTCAACACTTCCTTTCAAGATTTTTCCCGGATTTTATATAGATCTCACAGTCCGCGGGGAGGCAAGCATGATATTTCGGCACCATGAATCAAGCCTGGCCCCGCGGACCACTTTTTATTAGAGAATGGTGCTGAAGGTAAATTCTCTTTTTTTTAGCTTCCCACACAGTCTTCTTTGTATTAAAATTGTATCCAAAAAGTAAAAGGAGTATACAGCATTGGCAGATATATGGGTTGTCGATGACGAAAAGAATATTCGCGATTTAATCAGACGTTACCTGGAAAAGGAGTCATATAAGGTGCGTACTTTTAAAAATGCTGAAGAACTGGAAAATGCGCTTGTTAACTGCACCCCGGATATGTTTGTTCTGGATATAATGCTGCCCGGCATTGATGGTTTATCACTCTGCCGCCAAATCATGGAAAAATACAGCCTTCCGGTTATTTTTGTATCAGCAAGGGGCGAGGAGTTTGACCGGGTCCTGGGGCTGGAGCTTGGGGCCGACGACTACCTGGCTAAACCCTTTAGCCCCCGGGAACTGGTTTTACGTGTAAATACTGTTTTCAGGCGACTGCAACCTGCAGAAGAATCAGCAGAAAAACAGATCAACCTTAAAAATGTAACGGTTATACCTGAACAGCGCAGGGTTATCGTAAATGGTGAGGATGCAGCCTTGACCGGCAAAGAATTTGAGCTGTTTTCTTACCTGGCAGATTCACCTAACAGGCCATACAGCAGGCAGCAGCTGTTGGAGTCGATCTGGGGATTAAACTACGAAGGTGAAGATAGAGCTGTTGATGACACAGTAAAGCGTATCCGAAAAAAAATCCGCGAAAAAGGAGCCCTGCCAGAACTTAGTACGGTATGGGGTTACGGGTACAGGCTCGATGTTTAAAAGAATTTTTCTCGGTTACATCGCTGTGCTGCTTATCTCCTTCTTTGTCCTGGCCCTGGCTTTTAATTTTACAGTACGCCAATACCTAATTAATGATACGATCCAGAGCCTGCACCGTGTGGCTGAGACCCTTTCCTCATCTGCATTTCAACAGAGTGTGCAGGGAGAAGGTAGCATGCGTGGAGCTTTCTTTAAGCTGGCAAACCGTATTGCCTATGCCGATTATGTTGTGCTTCGCCATGACGGCAACATTATAGACAGCAGTGATCCTAAAGCTTACCCCCATGGTATTAAAAATATTAACGAGGCATTTATGGAGCTGGCTTTCGAAGAAAATCCCCAGGAAAGCCTGGTAGAAAAAGATCTGGTCGCTGTATCCTACCCTGTTGTCTCCTCAAACGGCAATAGTAGTGGCAGAAGCGCTGCCCTGATCCTTTACACCCAGCTTGATCTTCTGACCCAACTAAACCGCAGCATCACAGGAATCCTGGCCCTGGCCGTTGGGGCAGGCACCATTGTTTCACTTGTAGCCGGCCTGCTGGTAGCAAGAGTTGTAGTGGGGCCCTTACAGCAGCTTAAGGACCGGGCTGCCGAACTTGCCAGGCGACGTTTTTCAGGAAAACTGGAAATTAATACAGTTGATGAACTGGAAAAACTGGCAGAAGCAATCAACGAAATGTCCGGGCGCCTTGCAGAATATGACGAATCGCAAAAAGAGTTCTTTCGCAATGCATCCCACGAACTAAAAACTCCCTTAATGTCGGTCCAGGGTTACGCAGAAGCTTTAAAAGACGGCGTTATCCCGGACAACGAAAAAGAAGAAAGTCTAGACTTAATCATCAAGGAATCGGGACGCATGAAATTACTGGTCGATAAATTTATATACCTGTCAAAAATGGAATCTTTAAAGGAAAACTATTCTTTTGAAACCTTAAATCTAAATGATACAGTCAGAGAAGCTGTTCATGCCGTGAAAAGTCTGGCCTTTGAAAATAATGTTGAAGTGGAAATCAATATAGCTTCTGAAAAACAATTAGTCAAAGCTGACCCAGAAAAACTGCATCGACTTTTTGTTAATCTTTTGGGCAACGCTCTGCGCTATGCTGCCGGCAAGGTCACTGTAAATGTAAAAAGTGGCGCAGTTATCGAGGTTATAGATGACGGTCCCGGCTTTAAAACAGGAGAATCGGAAAATATTTTTAAACCCTTCTACAAGGGAGAAAACGGAGGCAGTGGATTAGGGTTAAGCATTTCCCGGGCAATAGTAGAAAAACATGCTGGCAAAATAACTGCAGAAAATGTACCGACCGGCGGAGCAAAAATAACTGTCC
>PXFD01000111.1 GCA_003564505.1 Syntrophomonadaceae bacterium | reverse complement strand
TGCGTTGTTAGTAAAACTTATTTGCCTCTTCATTGACATAGCTAAAAGCCTACTGCTATAATATTAATAAATCATGAACGGTGATGAAGCTCACCCGGGCTAGTGACCCAAACCGCTTACGAGCTGATGGCTTCTGCAGAAATACCTGCAGAAGCTTTTTTACTGTACCAAAAGCTAAGCCAACTGCAGCAGGTTATAACAAAAATAAAACATAACAGGAGGCACAATAATGTATACAATAGAGAATCCTGCCCTCGCCCTGGGAGTATTACTATTCGCCGGTTATGTTGGCGGTCAGTTAGCAAAAATAATTAAAATCCCTGCCGTAGCCGGTTATGTTTTAGCCGGTATTATCCTCGGCCCATCTATACTTGATACAATCCCCGATTCGATTCATGATAGTCTCCAGCCTGTTAAAGATTTAGGTTTGGGTATGGTTGCCCTGTTGATCGGAGCAGAGCTGGTCTGGAAAAAGATAAGAAATTTAGGTAAGAGTATCGTGGTAATTACAGTAGTACAAATCATTACTACCTTTGGCCTGGTCTACCTGGCTATTGTATATATCCTTGGTCAGAATTTTGTAGTCGCTTCACTGCTGGCTTCACTGGCAACGGTAACAACTCCAGTTGCAACCATGGCTGTTATCAGGGAATATCGTGCCAAGGGTCCTTTTACCAGCACATTAATGGGCGTAATTGCCCTGGATGATGTCTTCTGTATCCTGGCAGTCGGCCTATCGGTGGGTATGATACTCAGCCTGGGAGTTGAAGCAGATGCAATCCAGTTTATGTACCTGGTGCCGCCGATCATGGAAGTTGTCCTATCCATAGTGCTGGGTATAGCTGTTGGCTTCCTGGCAGTACCTGTTTTAAAACGTATCTCGGGTGACCTGGAGATCCTGGCTGCTATGCTGGGCATTGTTTTTTTAAACGCCGGATTATCAGTCATTTGGGAGCTATCCGCCTTGTTAGTAACAATGACCAGCGGCGTTATTATCGCTAATTTTTACCGGGATGACGTTTTCAAAGTGATGAACTACATTGACCTGCCCGTTTTTATTGTTTTCTTTACCCTGGCAGGGACTCTTTTACAGTTCGAAGTATTGCTTTCTAACTGGACCATAGCTGCTGTTTATATTGTTGTCCGTTGGATTGGCAAATACAGTGGATGCTACCTGGGTGCAGTAATATCTAAAGCCGATGAAAATGTTAAAAGACACTTAGGCACAGCAATGATGACTAAGGCCGGCCTAAGCCTGGGCTTGTTAATGTACGTACAGGACCGACTCTATGGAGTTGTCGAGGTGGCCACCATGCTTATCGCAGTAGAATTAGCTGCTATCGCTTTTTATGAAATAGTCGGTCCCATATGTGTTCGTTATGCATTATTCAAAGTTGGCGAAGCAAAAGTCCCCGAATCAGAAAAAAAGAGAAGCGAAAGTGCTTAAAATTTATGATGAATATGTTTGGAGGATGAATAATGAAAGTTGAAGAATGTATGAACAAAGAAGCAATTGCTATAAATTTCAGTGAAAACGCTATCGAAGCATTAGAGTTAATGGCAGAAAAAAGAGTTAGTTCACTACCGGTAATAGATGATAATAACTGCCTGGTTGGATTTATATCAAAAAAAGACCTTGCCACATCAACTGAAGAAAACCTTGAAAAATGCACTGTCGAACAGATCATGACAAAAGAAGTTTTGTACGTTCAGTCAGAGGACTTGTTAAAAAAAGCTTTGAATCAAATGTTAGATGATGCCATAAACCGGCTGCCTGTTGTCAAAGGTAACAAGCTGGTTGGAATTCTAACCAGGGATGATTTAATTAACTACTTTTACGGTTGTGAATAGTTTCAAGTAGGGAGATGAGAAGATGCTGGCAAAAGACATCATGACAAAAAAGGTTGTCACGGTATCACCGGACGCTACCTTAAATGATGCGGCTGAGCTGATGACAGAATATAATATTAGCGGGCTCCCGGTAGTTGAAAGTGACATGACATTAGTCGGTATCATCAGTGAATCAGATATTATTGAAGACCGCAGCCTGTTTAGCGGGCTAGATCATTGGATAAGTATTGAATCATTTCTAACACGCAACCAAAAGCTGGGTAATGATGAGGATCCTGATGATGATCTTGACCTTGATATGAATAGCCCTGTTAAAGATTACATGTCAACCCGTTTAATAACCGCTGAGCCTTACAGTACTGTTGATGAAATAGGCCGGCTGTTAGTACGCAACAGGGTGAACCGGATCCCTATCTTAGAGAACAGAAAAATTGTTGGTATCATTACCCGGGGAGACATACTGAAAGCAATCAAGAAAAAGCTGTAATTTATGCACACGGGGACGGAGGTTGCGTACTTAGAAGTAAGTACGCAACCTCCGTCCCTTTGTACTTCTGGCATTTTACTTAAACATGGGTTACAGTGGAATTAACTCAGTATATGGAGGAAGAATAAATGGTGCAATGCAGAAAGTGCTCCACAACTGAAACTCCAGTAAGTAACGCTATTGGCTTCTGTCGCTCCTGCCTGCTTCAGGGCAACAGCAGCATTGAAGAACATCTTACCTCAAACCACGCAAAGTTACGGCAGCTAAGCGGCCTTCCATCACATCCACCTCGCGCAGAAGGCGAACCGGTGTGCCAGATCTGCGCCCAGGCTTGCCAACCTGGCCCAGGTGAAAAAGGCTATTGCGGATTGCGAAAAAATCAGGCAGGAAAAATAAAAAACCTGGCTGGCATTCCCGCCAGAGGGCTTTTAGAATATCATTATGATCCTCTTCCCACCAACTGCGTATCCGATTTTGTTTGCCCGGTAAAAAAGAAAGACCCCCTCTATCAAAGAAAAAATAACCTGGCAGTTTTCTACGGGGCATGTGTCTTAAACTGTCACTTCTGCCAGAACTGGCACTACCGGAGTTTAACCGAAGCCTTAAAGCCACTTTACAGTGCTTCAGAGTTGGCTGGAAAAGTAGATGATAGCACCGCTTGCATCTGTTTCTTCGGTGGAGATCCAGCACCACAGGTGCCCCATGCCATTGCAACTGCCCGTCGAGCACTTCAAAAAAACCCGGATCTAACAATCTGCTGGGAAACATCAGGCCTACTAAGAAGGGTTTTCCTTCAAAAAATGATCACTTACTCATTGCTTAATGATGGAACCATCAAATTCGATTTAAAAGCTTTTAACCGGGAGCTTTACTATGCCCTGACTGGTGCCGACAACCAGGCCGTTCTTGATAACTTTAGACTTTGTGCCAAAGTTGGCCGGGAGAAAAATGTTACCTTAGCCGTTGCCAGCACCCTACTCGTGCCTGGATATATAGAAGCAGAAGAAGTTTTTTCTATCGCATCCTTTATCGCTGCTCAAGATCCAAACATTCCCTATTCCCTGCTGGGATTTCATCCCAGCTTCCAGATGCAGGACCTACCTCCAACCAGCCGTCGGCAGGCTGAGGCCTGCTACCAGGCAGCCCGGGATGCCGGTCTAAAAAGAATAAAGCTGGGCAATACTCACCTTTTTGATTAAACTATTTTATAAACCCCTAAGATAACAGCGGACATCTAATAATTACTTACCGGCATAAAACTCATAAACCAGGTTACACCTTTCTGGCATGCGCCAACTCTTTTGCCTCTTTACCTGTTACGTGCTCAACATCAATGGCAATAATATGAGACCTTTGGCACCCGGATATTTTGTTCTGCTTCTCCTGTGCAGGTCGGTCGCCTGAATATTTTTCTACCAGAGCTTGGAAACCATTTTCCCATTCCTCGCCTTCACAAATCCTGGCTGTGCCAAAAACAATTACACTGCGAAAGTAAGATGTATATTCTTCACTAACGATTACATCTTGATCAATAACGGTAAAAGAGACTTTGGGATTTCTGACAATAGCATCGATTTTATGTCCTGCTTTTGCTGAATGAAAATAAATTTTACCTTCACAATAAACATAGTTTAAAGGAACTGCATAAGGATATTCTACATCACCATGACAGGCCATGATACCACTTGAACATCTATTCAGGACCGCCATGTTGTCGCCCATAGACAATGATTGCTCACTTCTCTTCATTTCCCTGATCATCGGCTGTGCCCTCACTTTCAGAGATAATCATTTTTGCCACGATAATTAATAGGGCTTTCAGGGGTAGAAAAACCTGAAAACCCTAATTCTAGATTGGTGCGCCCGGCAGGATTCGAACCTGCGACCTGCTGATTCGAAGTCAGTTACTCTATCCGGGCTGAGCTACGGGCGCATATGCTTAATACCGGATATGACAATTTAAGCACATCTTATA
>PXFD01000043.1 GCA_003564505.1 Syntrophomonadaceae bacterium | reverse complement strand
TGCGGATCTAAAAGCGCTACATGACAGTGAAAAATTTGTGCCCTGTGATACCCTTTTGTTATCGGTAGGCCTGATTCCTGAAAATGATATACTGGAGCCGCTGGATCCTGAGTTTGATGCGAAAACCGGCGGACCGTTGGTGGATCAGCGCATGTTGACATCAGTTCCCGGTTTGTTCAGCTGTGGCAATGCAACTCACGTCAATGATATGGTCGATTATGTATCTGAAAGTGGGTTTATTGCCGGCAAGTCTGCAGCGGAATATGTTCAATGCGGCTGGAAGCGGGGTAATATAGAGGTGAGCCCCGGTGAAAATTTGCTTTATATTGTGCCACAGCGCCTTGTTTCCGGTAAGGAAGCGGTAATCTACTTTCGCTCTGTTAAAACTATGGATAGGGTTACACTGGTAGCGCAGGCAGCAGGCAAAGAATTATTCAGGAAAAAATACCTGAGGATTCGCCCTCCTGAAATGCAAAAAATAGTTTTACAGGCGCTGCCTCCTGAAACGGAATCAGTTGAAATCAGCCTGGGGGAGGTTACATAGAATGGGAATAAGAGAGTTAACCTGTATCCAGTGTCCTCTAAGCTGCCGGATAACAGTTTCCGGCGAAGGGGATCAACTAACATTTAGCGGGAACCAGTGTAAACAAGGGATAGAATATGCCAGGCAGGAAGTTATCAACCCGACCCGAACCCTGACCACTACCGTAGCAACAGCATTTTCAGATTTTCCAGTACTGCCCGTTCGTACTGCCGGCGAGGTGCCTTTTGGTAAAATATTTGAGATAATGAATTTGATTAGAGCAGTTCAGGTTGAACAGAGATTAAAACCTGGTGATGTTATCCTGGAAAACATAGCGGGAACTGATGCAGCCCTTATCGCCACTGCAGACATGTATGAGGGGTAAGTTCTGAGGTTGTATAATAATTGCTTAGCGGGGTTCAAGCCTGGTTTTGATCGTGTAAAGGTCGCCCCGGTAACTGAAGGTAAGCCAGAAAAAGGGGATATGTTCCGGTGTGTAAATTAAGCGGCTGAGCTGTAGGATAGGGTGACCTGCTTTTACTTCGAGCAGGTTGGACGTATCTTCATCGGCAACCAGGGAGCTAATTTCCTGGGTGATCCGGCCCAGCTGAACTTTCTTGTCGTAAACGAGATAATTATAAAAAGAACCTGTCAGTTTTTCTTTGTCAACTTCTCCCACAACAGAGCGATTCAAGAAAGATTTTTCCAGAGCTACAGGGAGCTTGTTTGCCGTTCGCAGGCGCTTCATATAAATTATTGGCTCATGGTCGGGTAAATTTAAAATATCCTGCACCTCTTGATCCGGCAGTCGA
The DNA here is from genome assembly GCA_003564505.1 of Syntrophomonadaceae bacterium. The sequence goes on along the minus strand of PXFD01000043.1, from coordinate 3,141 downwards.
GTATCCAGCTCTAAAAGAATAGCCCCGGGCTTGTAGCCGCGGGAAATCATTTCTGAGGAGAATGATACCAGCTGTTCCATCCCGTCTTCGGTCCGGTTGCGGCAGACATAAGTTCCTTTGCCTCTTTGACGGTAAAGGAATCCTTCGCTCACCAGCTTTAGAATGGCCCGGCGCACGGTTTCCCTGCCTACACCGTAAGAAGACATCAATTCAGATTCGGTCGGGACCAGGGTATCAAGCTGCCACTCCCCTCCGGTAATCTTTTTTTTAAGATCTTCGTAGAGCTGCAGGTATAAAGGGATGCCGCTGTTCTCAAGTTTCATTTATCTTCCCCTTTTATCAGTAACCAATTATAGTTGCTAACACAGTTTAAACTTGAATTATCCTGTTTGCCTTACTAATTTTATCACAGCTCAATTTTCCAAACAATTGTTACGGCAGGAGACTTATTCCTATGAATATATTTCCCTGGCAGCTTTACTGGCAGCAAGGGTTGCTTTGCGCAAGAAGTCCTGGGCTATGTGCAGCCGGGATTGCTTAAGGGCATAGCGCTTTGCTTTATCCGATTCCATCGGTTCGTACATATAGGTGTCCATGGTTACCTCAATCTGGATTACGTGAACATCGTTTTTCGGATCATGATGCATCCTGGTAATAAAGCCGCCCGAATAGGGCTCGTTTTTGGCCAGGGTTAGCCCCAGGTTGTAAGGTTTAATGCCCTGCTTCAAAGATTTTACAAAGGCCGAGATGATATCAGGGTGAGCAGAGGTATCGTCCAGCGTTCCAACGACGATATTTTTACGTTCTTCCCCTTCGTCATGGACCCTGCCGAGGCCTACTGAAGTCATGGAATGACCGTCAATTACCAGCGCATAGCCCTGTTCCCTTTTCATGCTTTCAATCAATGAGCTGATGATATTATGATAGAGGTCATAGTACCTGAGAATTTTTTCTTCCTGCTTAGGATCATATTCTTTTTGCAGGACCAGCTCATCCTCAATGCTATAATATTCTGTTGGTGGGTTAGTCAGATGTTTAGGTAACTTTTTACATTCTGAGCCATTTCTGCTGCGGTTCATATCAACAAAAAACGGAGCCAGCCTGGAAATTACCTGCAGTCCACCGATTGCTTCAAAAAGGATGTCGCTGAAAAGGTCAATTTCTAATAGCGACTTAGCGTCTATATCAAAATGTTCCTTATATTTTGATGGAACAAGAACTCCCGCATGTGGAATGGATAGAATAAAGTCGTGATTTTGCGGCCGGAATTCTATTAAATCCCTGGTTGATAGGGAGTATTTTTCGTCACTGAAAACATCAAGCACTTCAACCGGTTCCGTGTAACCGTTGTAAAGATAGTAAATGTCGTCCCACCGGTCTGCCGGCTCCGCTACTAACACTTGAGGTCCCGGCGCAACAGCAATTTCTGTGCCCAGGATTTCCCGCTCCAGCCGATCCATCACAATGGTGCCAAGTGATATTCCGTACAGATCCAGCAGACCTCTTCCACCGGGGAAGGCGTTTACTTCCAAAACTTTGCCTGACTGCAGCATATCCACCGATAATAAGCGGCACTCCGGGTAAGCTGCTTGTGCTTCCCGGGCTATCTCTTCCTGTTTCTCGGACAGGGTATAGGGCAGCTGTGTTGCTCCAAGGCTAAAGTTGGTTTTCCATTCCCCGGGCGCTGATTCCCGCAGCATTGGAGCGATCAATTCACCATCAAAAAAAGTTATGACCAGGTCACCCTTGCCAACTTCTGGGCAGTATTCCTGCAGGAGGATATGATCGTAGTTGCTGATATACATTTTTAAAACTTCATGCAGTTCGGGATCATTAAAGTCAATCCGGTGCACTCCTTCTCCGCAGCCATAGCCGAAGCGATCTTTTAAGACGAATACTCCTTCATTATTGGGTAATTTTTTTAATGAATCCAGGGCTTCATCCAGCGAACCGGCAGCAAAAGTTACCGGTTGTGGCAGATCAGGTGCTCTCCTGGTTAGTTCATACTTGTCTGTTGTTGCTAAGGTTGATTCCAGGGTTTCGATCAGCACACCGCGCTTTTCCAATACATCAATAATATCAAGATTTGGAGTTTCCCGGTTTCTAACATCATCAGCCCTGAAGAAACATAGATCAACGTCGCTTAACGCCACGGGGCGTTCATCAACCTTGCTTAGCAGGGTGTAACATTCAAGCGGGTCTGTGTACCAGCTTTCAGGTAAGGCTAAAACGGAGGCCTTCGCATAAGCTTCACCATCGTAATAAAAGAGGTCCTGCATGGTGAAGTGATACAGGTTGTGGCCCCTTGCGGCACAAACACTTAAAATCTGGTTTACTCCTGAATTGTAAAGGTCTACTTCCAGGTTGCTGTAGCTGAGTCTTTCACTTTCAAATGCAATGGTTAGTTTGTGCTCATTATTATTCATTTTTCTCTCCTGCCTGATCTTTAGTTTTTGAAATAGGGTTTTTGCCCGTGGCTGCAACAATATTAACAGTCCGACATTCCTGCTGTCAACAAAAATATTGTTTATATAGAAACAATATGATACTATTACTATATAATAAGTATAAATATATAATTTTATCACTGTATTGGTTCGAAAATATTCTAGCAGGGGGGATATATGCATGTTGATTCAGAGATGCTTACTGTTGATGCTGTTATTAGCTTCAATAGTTTTGTTTAGCGCTGGCTGTTCTGATGGGGGGCCGGCGGAAGAAGCGGTAGTGCCGGAGGATGAAGAACTACAGGCAGAAGATGACAGAGATGATGAGAATCGGGTTTTTGGTGAAGTTAGCGATACTGCAGCTGCCATGAACGGTGAGCTGGATATAGAAAATGTTGGGACATTTACCTTTAATCCGGAAAATGTAGAAACAGTTCGTGATGATATCTTTAAGGATGGCTATTTCTCGATTTTTGATGTTCTCGTTCACCTCGAGCAAAGCGGCCAGATCGAGATGGATTATTACTTTGATCTAGAAATGAAGACTTACGTGATAGACAACCTGGGTGGCCAAGAAAACTGGTGGTATGACGCCTATTATGACGGAGGCTGGCGGGAAAGATCTGTTTTCCGCATGGATCTTTATCCTTACAAGGACGAAATGACCCTGAGATTTGTCAGGGCATCTGAAGAG
>PXFD01000102.1 GCA_003564505.1 Syntrophomonadaceae bacterium | reverse complement strand
TTGAATACAGCACCCGTTTGACTGAAAAGCAAGATAAGTTGAGCACACGCTTCACCGAGATTGTGGATCTGCTTTTTGAAGCAGACACCTGGGCCGAACTGGAGGGGGTAAAGGTTGTTGGCCGTGAACAGGTTGATAAGGCCCTTGAAGAAATGATTTATCGCTCTAACAAGTATGAGCAAAAAGTAGTTGAAGCCGTTAAAGAAGGGGATATTTTATTGGACCTGGAAGGCGAGAAAGTTGGCCAGGTTAATGCACTTTCGGTAATTGACCAGGGAGACTACCGCTTTGGCAGGCCTTCAAGGATTACGGCTTCGACTTATCTTGGCAGGAAGGGTATAGTTAACATTGAAAGAGAAAGTGATTTAAGCGGCAGTATTCACAACAAAGGTGTTTTAATATTGAGCGGATACCTGGGTATGCGTTACGGTTCCCTGACTCCACTCAATCTTACTGCCAGTTTATGTTTTGAGCAGTCATACGGTGGTGTAGATGGAGATAGTGCTTCTGCTGCCGAGCTTTTCAGCCTGCTCTCAAGTCTGGCCGATGTTCCGTTAAGGCAGGACCTGGCGGTGACCGGTTCGATCAACCAGAAGGGTGAGATACAGCCGGTAGGTGGCGTTAACAGCAAAATAGAAGGATATTATTTGGCCTGCAAAGCACGCGGCCTGAGCGGGGAACAGGGTGTAGTTATACCAGCGCAGAACAAAAAAAGCCTGATGCTGCGCAGTGAAGTTGTTGAAGCTGTCAAAAATAAACAGTTTAATGTTTATACCATTAAGACCGTTGATGAAGGAATTGAGCTTCTATCCGGGATGAAGGCCGGGCAGCTGACCAAACAGGGTAAATTTACCAGGGGCAGCTTTAATGAGAAGGTCTTGAAACGGTTGAAAGAGTTTAATGAGACTATGAAAAAGGAGCAGCCGCAGCCTCCTGCCGGGAAGAATAAAACTTAACCTGATTTTTAAATTTTAACCTGCTGCTTTTTAAACTGTTATATATGCCGGGAAGGTGAGAATTAGTGCATCTGGTTTTGGTTGAACCTGAAATACCGCCGAATACGGGCAACGTGGCCAGGACTTGCGTAATGACTAATACAAAGCTGCACCTGGTTGAGCCGCTGGGTTTTTCTCTTTCTGATAGTGCAGTACGGCGTTCGGGTTTGGATTACTGGCAGTATCTTGACCTGGAGATACACCCGAACTTTGCGGAACTCAAACAGGCTTATCCGGAGAGCCGGTTTTTCTTTTTCACTACCAGGGGCACAAAGTACTATCATGAGATAACTTACAGGCCTGATGATTTTCTTATCTTCGGTAGCGAAACGAAAGGATTGTCAGAAGATATTCTTAAGCAGGCAGAACATGTACTGCGTATACCGATGGTAGACCAGATTCCCCGATCACTTAACCTGGGCAATTCCGTGGCCCTGGTTCTTTACGAAGCGCTTCGGCAGCAGGGTTACCCTGATCTGAAATAAACTACTTTGCAGTTGACTGGCTACGCGTCACCGAAGAGTTGAACCGGAAAAAATCCTTTGGAAGCAGTTACAGGACCAGGCCAAAAAAGAATAGGATAAAATACCCGGGTTAAATTCAACGAAGGAGGAAAAGATGAGAACTAAAGAGGAATACATTAAAGGCTTAAGCAGAATGAACAACAATCTGTACGCAAACGGAGAAAAGATCGACAGGCTCGATGAACGTCAAGAACCAGCTCTTAACGTGATGGGCATTACTTTTGAGGCTGCCCAAGATCCTGAAGGTAAAGAGCTTTGTACAGCTACTTCTCATATTACCGGAGAAACAATTAACCGTTTCAATCACATTCATCAAAACACAGATGATCTCCATAAAAAACAGGATATGACACGCTATCTCTGCAACAAAGTAGGGCAGTGCATTCAGCGCTGCATGGGAACTGATGCCGCCAATGCTATTCATACAGTCTCATACATGGCGCAGCAATCACCCGAAGCAAAAACTGCCTATCATGATAACTGGCTGAAGTGGCTGGAAAGGTTTCAAAAAGAGGATTTGGTAGGCTGCTGTGCCCAAACTGACGTCAAGGGAGAACGGATGAAAAGGCCCTCCGAACAAATCGATCCCGACATGTATGTTCACGTTGTTGAAGAACGCAGCGACGGTATTGTTATCCGTGGGTCAAAGGTACACATATCAGAAGCTTCCATCGCTGATGAAATCCTGGTGGTCCCCACCCGCGCTCTAAAGAAAAATGAGCAGGAATATGCGGTCTGCTTTTCTGTTCCCGGGGACTATGAAGGAGTTAAACAGGTAGTCCATTTTCACAACCTGCGAAAGAGAGACCACTACCAGAGAGGAGTGGAAGTCGGTTACACCGATTCCTACGTGATTTTTGAGGACTGCTTTATCCCCTGGGAATGGGTTTACACCTATGGTGAAACCGAACATGGCGGGGTTGCTGCCCTGCTGTTCGCACTTTTTCATCGGCACTCATATTCTGGTTGCAAACCGGCGATGCTTGATTATGTTATCGGGCTTGCAGCCCTGGCTGCAGAAATCAACGGAATCGAGAAAACCCCGCATGTCCGGGAGATGCTTGCTGAATTGATCAAGGTCGGAGAACTGGGTTATGCTGCGGGTTATACAGCATCGGATTTAGGCAAAGCCGAAGTTTACATCCCCGGCATGGGTTTTATGCCCTACGGGCCCGGCAACTATATCCCACATTCTATCTATGCCAATGTGGGCAGATGCCTGACCGGTGAGGCAGTTTATCACGAGCAGGAAATACTCTGTAATATTGCCGGCGGAATGCCTGCCACTTTTCCCTATGAAAAAGATTTAATCAACCCGGAAACGAGGGAACTGCTGGAAAAATATATTAAACGCAACCCTGATATGCCAATGGAAGACCAGATAAAATTCTGGCTAAATTTTGTCGACTTTGCCCTTTCCGGATCGTCGGGTTCGATGCTTTACGGTGCTTTTCATGGCGGAGGCTCTCCGATTATGGAACAGATCGCCATAACCTCGCAGTATGATATTGAATCTAAAAAGGATCTAGTGCGCAGGTTGGCCGGGATGAACCCCGGGTAGTGAGATGCTCTAACCAGAAATGTTACAATCCAGCCGGCTAAAAAAGGTTACGATTCAGGCGCATTGCTAGCTTCTTTCCGGTGGTTGGCTTCTTCAGTTTTGCGCCGGTCCAGGTAGTAATCGACCAGTAGAACTTTAAGGGTAGCAGTAATCGGGATGGCCAGGATAATACCAAGCAGGCCCATTAACTGGGCGCCAACCAGGACCATAATAATGACGGTCAGCGGGCTTAAATCGGTAGCTTTTCCAAGGAAGAATGGAGTAAACAGAAAGGCATCAAGTATTTGCACTACAACATAAAGGATGATAATTAAAAATACACTGGGTGTGTCAGGCATGATGCTCAACAGCACTGCCGGTATAGCTGCAACAAAAGGCCCGATATAAAGAATGATATTGAAAGCGCCGGCCATAATTCCCAGCATCAGGGCAAATGGCATATCTAAAATGGAAAGCCCAATCCAGGTTAAAAGACCGACAAAAAGACACTTCAGCAGGGTGCCGCGGACGTAGGCCCCTACCTTTTCATCTATGGTGTGTAAAAAGTGAACAACGTTTTCCTTGTAGATCTGTGGAAAAAGCAGGGTCAGGTTGTGTTTGGCCTTGTCGAGATCCTGGACCAGGTAGAAAACAAGAAAAACCATGGCCAGTATGACCCAAATCTGGGTGATCAAGCCCATGGAAAATGTAGTCAAAACACGCAGTGCTTGCTGGACGTTGCCCGGAGCCTGGCGGATAAACTGGTTGGAGTACTCGATAAAGGTCTGGGTTAGCTGCAGGTTAAAGCGTTCGTCCAGTTCTTCCAACTCCGCCACGAGATTGGGCAGGTCCTGGATAAATTCGTTGGTGAGAAAAATCAGCAGCTGCCTGAATTCGATAATCAAGCCCGGTATAAGCAGGTAGAATAATAACACAACGGCTACAAGGATAACTGCAGAGGCAATCACGGCAGCGAAAAGCGGCTTTAATTTCATGTTAATTAAAAAATTGACCAGCGGGTTAATAAAATAGACAACAAAAAGTGCAATGATTATAAGCGAAATAATGGGCATTAAGGTGTAAATCGCCCAGAGAATGAGGAAGACAGCAGCTGCTATGAGAACAATTTTAAGAGCGAGTTGAGTTTCCCGATCTTTAAACACGGCAAAACTCCTTTTATAAATACTATTTATTCTGCAGGCATGTAAGGAAACAATATCTTGTTTTACCGTTACATTCTATCATAAAGCATACTCAGAAAAAAGTGCCATGTTTATTCCTGCAGTCAAAAGGACATGTCCTGTAAAAGGCGAAATTAATAAAGGCACATTATTTAATTGAGGATGGTTGAGATTGTCTAAAACTAATTTTGTTCACCTTCACTGTCACAGCGAATACAGTCTTTTGGACGGAGCAGCCAGGATC
>PXFD01000125.1 GCA_003564505.1 Syntrophomonadaceae bacterium | reverse complement strand
TTCTCTTAAAGGAGGTATTGGAATATGAATCACATTCAAACGGTAAAATAGATCCTTTCGGAATGCTCCCCTGCTCACTTTTTCCTCAAGGTCCTGGTTTGTGGCAGCGATAAAACGTATGTCAACTTTTACTGTTGCCGTATCACCAACCCTTTCATAAGCTTGATCCTGTAAAACTCTGAGCAGCTTACCTTGCAGTGAAAGGGGCATATCGCCTATTTCATCTAAAAATAAAGTTCCCCCGTTAGCACGATCCAGCAGCCCCTCTTTACCGCCCTGGCTGGCTCCAGTGAAAGCCCCGCTCACATAGCCAAAAAATTCTGATTCAAGAAGATTCTCCGGGATAGCCGCGCAGTTTACCTTGACAAAAGGTCTGTTATTGCGGGGACTGGCCTGATGAACAGCCTGGGCCATCAATTCTTTACCAACACCGCTTTCCCCGCTCACCAGGACTGTTGACAATCCCTGGGCTGCCTGACGGGCATCACGGATCATATCGAGCATAACAGGGTTTAAGGTTATTATATCTTCAAACTGAAAAGGTTGATTCCGGTGACGAGCCTTCTTAAGTTCTTCCTGAAAATGAGTAAGACGGTTATTCATATTTTCAAGTCTTTCAGCCAGCTCCCTCAGTTCATCAACTCTGCGGAAACTAATTTTCCCGACCGCACCAATTACCTTTTGATCCCTGATTACAGGAAGTCTTGATACTACATATGGCTTGCTGTCAATAAACTGAATATCATTTAATTCAGGTATCCCGGTTTTAACAACTACATGCATGCGGCTGTTTTCAATAACTTCACTGATCGGACGATACATGACTGCGTTTTCTTCCAAACGCATAAAATCAAGAAACGTGCGGTTTACAAAAATAATCTTACTTTCTTCGTCTACAACTACAAGCGCATCATAGCCGATATCCAAAACCGTTTGCAGGGTCCGGTTCAGACTTTTTACAGTTCCCAATTCGGCGGCAACAGACTCTAATTCAGTTATATCCTGAAATATAGCAATTGCACCAATTACCCTGCCATTATCTATTAAAGGTGTTTTGTTAACTATGGTTGTTCCTTCTTTAAAAGAGTACTTGGCCCCGATTTCCACCAGGCCACTTTTTAAAACCTTATTCATTTCCAGGCCGGGCAGAATTTTATCAAGCTCACTGCCCTGGACCTGCTCAAAGTCTATTGAGAAAAGCTGTCCGGCAGAACGGTTAATGTAATTTATAAAGCCGCTTTCATCAACCAGGATCAGAGCATTATGCATTGCCTGGCACATTGCATTTAACCTTGTATTAAGCATTCTTTCTTCTTTAAACAAAGAAGTAATCAGCTCAACCTTGGTAAAAAGCCCAACTACCTGGTCATTATTATCAACAACGACCCCGGTACCCACCGGTATCTTCCGGACTGCTTCGATAACTTCATTATAGGCAAGGTCTTTTGATATTTTAACTACATTGCGGTTATAGTATTTCTCAACATGATTATCCAGGGAAACTGACTTCAAAAGGGCATCGTACAAATTTGTCTTGGTGAAAATTCCAGCCAATGAGCCGTCAGTATTTAATACAGGAAGACCGTCGCGCTGGCTGCTGCGCAGCAGTCCGGTCGCTTTCTCCAAGCTGTCGTCTGCTTTTAACGTGGAAAAATTGCAGGTCATCATATTTTCCAGGCGCATAGCAGTCCTCCAGATCTTAAAACTTTATGTGGTTGCATTTTCTTTGAATCTCCTGGCTCGTTCAAGCAAATTATCGACATGCTGAAGGCTGACTTGATCGATACTTGCCCCATCAAGCATTCGGGCTATTTCTTCCCGGGCTTGCTGATCATTTAAAAGGGATGCCCTGGTAATGGTTCTGTTACTTTCTACATCTTTATATAAACTGTAATGACAGTCGGCCATGGAAGCTATTTGCGGACTGTGTGTTACACAGATAACCTGGTGATAACCCGAAAGTTGTGCCAGCTTCTCTGCCACTTTTTGTATTGTTGCTCCGCCAACTCCTGAATCCACTTCGTCAAAGATCAGGATCGGGACCAGGTCCTGTCGGGCTAAAATTGTTTTTAAAGCCAGCATCACCCTTGATACTTCTCCCCCGGATATTATCTTTGCCAGTGGTTTCAATGTTTCACCCGGGTTTGCAGAAAATAGGAACTCAACCCGATCTTTACCCCCTGGAGAGTAATTGTCCCTATCATATGTATTAACTGAGAAATTAGCATTTGGCAGGGCCAGCTCTTCCAAGACAGCGCTGATCATCTGCTCTAAATTACGAGCAGTATCGCTGCGAATAGACCGAAGCTCCTCACATTTTGAATCAAGCTCAGTTTCTAGCTTTGAGACCTCCTGTTCCAGCTTTTCTGCAAGAGCTTCACTGTTTTCAAGACGTTCAATTTCGGCTTCCAGTTGATCGGCAAAAGCAAGGACATTCTCCACCGAGCCTCCGTACTTGCGTTTCAGGTTATTAACTAGATTTAAACGTTCCTGGATATTGATTAGTTCGTACGGTTCAAACTCAAGTTTTGATTGATAATCACGCAGTTCATGCGCAGCCTCATCAAGCTGGGCAGATGCAGATTCAAGTAGCTCCAGAATGGGGTTAATACCCTGGTCGATGTCGGCTGCTTCCTGAAGCATATGCAGAGATCTGTTGAGACGGTCAATTAGGGGCTCGAGGTGGCTTGTTTCATCACCGGAATAAATATCGGTATAGGCCTGATTAACCAGGGTAGTGAGCTTTTCAGCATTGGCAAGAAGTTTTTCTCTCTGAGCCAGCTCTTCGTCTTCACCGGGCTGCAAACCGGCATCCCTGATTTCTTTTAGCTGGAAAGAAGCGATATCAATCTTTCGCTCCCTTTCGGCGCTGTCTTTTCCCAGGGCAGCAAGTTCCTTTTTTGCATCCTGCCATGCTTTGAAAAGCTCACCAACACTCAACCTGACATCGTTTAGTTTCTTCCCGCCAAAAGCATCAAGCAGATCGATATGCTGTTCGGGATGCAGCAAAGACTGATGCTGGTGCTGACCATGTAAATCCACTAATCTCCTGCCAGTTTCTTTTAAAAGAGAAGCAGGTACGGCACGACCATTAATCCTGGCCACATTGCGACCATTACTGTATACTTCACGGGCGATAATCAGCTCTTCTGATTCTTCAATACCGGCACCCTGTAAAGTTTCTGATAACTGTGCTTTCAGGCTTTTAGTATATTCAACTATACCTTCAATATAAGCGCTTTCCTGCCCCTGGCGAATCTGATCTACCATGGCACGTTCACCGAGCAGTAAGTTAATTGCACCTATGACAATAGACTTTCCGGCACCTGTTTCTCCGCTGAGAATATTTAAGCCATGATTAAAAGTTAGAGTAAGATCGTCGATTAGTGCAAAGTTAGTTACCCTCAACTGAAGAAGCATTCCTGACCTCCCGTAAGATTTATTAAGCTTGCATGATTTATTAAGCTTTTAATTTTTGATGCAACATCCTGTAAAAAGAATAATCATGGAAACAAACCATCTTGATTTTCTGTTCAGACTTCTTAACAATTATTTTGTCTTCATCTTCCAGGGCAAACCGGACCTGTCCGTCGACGGTTAGAACCACCTGTACCAAGCGCGAATCTACCCGCAGCTTCATGGTATCGGCACCGTTAATAATAACCGAGCGGTTATAAAGGCTGTGAGGGCAAATTGGAGTAATCACAAATAAATTCATTGTAGGGTTAACTATAGGGCCTCCGGCTGAAAGAGAGTAACCGGTTGATCCCGTGGGAGTTGATACAATCACACCGTCCCCGGAATAACTTTCCATGAAATCTTCATTAACATAAGTTTCAACCTTAATAATCCTGGAAAATGGTCCCCTTGAAACTACAATATCGTTTAAGGCAAGGTATTTGCCAAGCTCCTGGTCCCCACGCATGAGGCGTGTTTCCATCATCATTCTTTCCTGGTAGCTGTACTGATTGTTACTAATGTACTGTAAAAAACGCTCCATCTGTTCAACTTCAATTTCGGCCAGGAAACCTTTATGTCCCAGGTTTATACCAAGTACGGGAACATTCCAGCAGGCAAGATCCCGGGCAACCCGTAAAATTGTACCGTCACCACCAACCACTATAATTAACCCAAGGTTGTCGTGCCACTTCTTCAACTGTTCAGCTAAAGATACTTCACTATAGAAATCTGCCGACTTTTTATCAGCAACTCTCAGCTTCATTTGACGCTGCTTGAAAAACCTGGTAATTTTATCAACTACAAGGCTTGAATTTTTTTTATGCCAGTTAGGAATAACCCCTATATCTTTCACTGAAACCTCCGGTTAAGCTGTTTTCTTAACATAAAATTCTGCATATAACTGCTTCTTCCTGCCGGTCTCTCTAAATCAAAGTTCTTATATCTTAAGTTCACGACAAGCATCTCCAACAACTTGTTCTATTAAAGGACTGGTCTTTTGGGGACACAGGCAATTTTCAAGGTGATTTTTTTGTAAATATATGAA
>PXFD01000035.1 GCA_003564505.1 Syntrophomonadaceae bacterium | reverse complement strand
GATGATGCTTTACCAAACTCGTCACTGGTTTTAATTGAAGGTGGGGGCCACAAAATTCACCATACTCACCAGGATATTATCCTGGAAGTTATTGATCAAATGCATCAATGAGAAGTTTTGTGTAGTTTGACATTGTTTGAAAATAAAAAGTATAATTACGTAGAATCGGCATTAAAAAAATTATTTCACATATATTCACATTAATTAAAGGGGCTTTCCGTATTATGATTTTAAACCTGTGTGGACTCAATTATAACTATTTCAGCACCAGCAGAAAACTGTTACCCTGAACAGTTCAAATCTTAAGTCAGCTTGCATATATAGCATTTCATCAAAGTACAGGTAGGTTTAAGTCAGCATGGCCATAACAGTTAGAGAAGCACTTAAAATTGGACGGCTCTCTGAAGCCCAGATCTTGGCCGGCAGTAACGGTTTAGACCGGGAAATACGCGCTGTAGATATTATTGACGTTCCTGATGCTGCAATTTGGTTCCAACAGGACTCTTTGCTTTCCACTACTTTTTATGCCCTGAAGGACAATATTGATGCCCAGCTGAAAATGCTGGATGATATCCATGCTTGTGGCGGTGCCGGCCTGATCATTTTCTCCCCGGAGCGCTACATCTCCCATATTGATCAACGCTTGATCCAGAAGGCTGATCAAATCAGTCTGCCTCTTTTACAAATGCCGGATTGCTCCTACATCGATGTAATTGCTCCTATCATGAGCCAGATTTTAGACAAGCAGGTTAAAGCCCTGGAATATGCCCGTGAAGTTCACAGTATGATGACCCATATGGTTCTCAGGGGAAAAAGTCTGCAGGAACTGCTTTCTTCTATGGCTTCACTGTTAAATAAACCGATCTTAATGGCCGATGCGGAGCTTCTATTGCAGCATGCTGCCTTGCCTCACGGGACAAGCTGCACTGCGCCCCTGGCTATGCAGTGGCAGATAAATAAAACTCCCCTGCTTTTAGAAGACTTCTACCCCCACGAGCTGCTCAAGAAAATGGTCCAGGATAAAAAACCAGCTTACTACCACTATAATAGCGCTGACAGGATGTCGCACGACTTTTTCTTTCCGATCATTGCCGGTGATAATTTTTACGGAGCCTTGATAGTGCCGAACCTGGAAGATGAGCTTGACAAGGAAAAAACCACTACTCTGGAGGCGGGAGCAATAGCTATTGCCTTAGATACCCTTAAAGAGAAAGCAATACGGGAGGCCGAACATAAAAGTGAACGTGATTTTTACAATGAACTCTTGCTGGGCAATCTGAAAAGCAGGGATAATATTACTTCTCAGGCCCGTCAGTACGGTCTGGATGCTTCGGGAAGTTATTATGTAATGCTGACAGATATCAATAAGGAAGAACTGTACCGGGATAAAAAAGCTGCCAGTAGTCCCATTTTGAACAAAGATAGTATAGAGCGAAAGTTACACCGCCTGCTTAACTATGCCCTGCAAAAAGTGGGGGCAGAGGGCACGGTAATTGACACCCTGGGCAGTATAGTGACCCTGATCCGTCTCCCGGAAAAACAAAAAATGGAGCCTGAGCTTAATTACGGCAAAGAACTAATGCTTAAGTTAAGAGAATATCTAAGCGAACATATGCCTGATCTGCCATTATACATGGCTGTTGGAGATTATTGTGCAGATATCGAAAGAATTAACACCGGTTACATGGAAGCATGGGAAACAATTGACCTGGGCAAAAAAATCTATAAAACAGATTTTGCTCTATCCTATTCTGACATGGCTCCTTATCATTTAGTCAAACGCTTTCTGGCTACTTCGGGTAGTACTGAGCTGTATGAGCGAATCTTAGCCCCTCTCCTCCACTATGATCGCCAAAAAGGAGGCGAACTGGCAAAAACTCTGGAAATATACCTGGAATGTAATTTCTCTCGAACCAGGACTGCAGAAAAACTGCACCTGCATCGCAACTCCCTTAACTACCGGCTGCAAAAGATCGAAGAACTACTGGGAAGAGAACTCGACAGCCTTGACCCTTTTCCTATTTTACTGGCTTCAATCAGCCGGCGTATTAATGGCTAAACCCTCTTAATCCCCGCTCTGCACTGACAGAGAAGCTTTATTTAGATCAACGGTTTACAGATTTGAATCAGCACATCATTTAATTGTGCAAAACGCACAAATCCATCTCTATGATTCTCCTCTTTTAACAAAGGATATTTCTGCTAAAAATTTAAATAGCCTAACAGTTGTCTAAATTAGCCCATCTTTATAAGCGAGAGAGAGGACTGCCATGAAATACCTGAGAGGCGTTTTTGATCTATGCACCGGCTGTGAAGCCTGCCTGCTGGCCTGTTCGAGCCGGGCAGCCGGAGGATACAGCCCGCGTGCAGCCAGATTGAAGATTTTAAAAGAAAAAGAAAATATTATTAACCGCCCCCTTGTTTGCACTCAGTGTGAAAATCCTTTTTGTTTGAATTCCTGTCCGGTTGAAGCCATCACCAAAGATGAGAAGAGTGGGGTGGTCCTAATTGACAAAGGAATATGCACCTCCTGCGGAAACTGCCTGACAGCCTGCCCGGATAAGATGATCATATGGGACCAGAACGGAAAAGCAGACAAGTGCGATCTCTGCGAAGGAAATCCACTCTGCGTGCAGTACTGCGTGCCGGGGGCTTTGAGAATTACAGAAAAGGTGGAGGTGGCCGGCGGGTGAAGATATCGGAGAGCATGAAAAAGTTACTCTACATTGATCTGGACAAAAAGGAGGCATCGGAACTGGCAATTGATGCTCGACTGGAAGAATCTTTTATCGGGGGCAAAGGCTACGGAACCCGGATTCTATACGATCTTTTACCGGAAGGGTGCGATCCTCTTTCTCCGCAAAATCTGCTGATGTTTATGGCCGGCCCACTGACCGGGACCATCGCTCCGGCAATGCGCGGTTGCGTGGTAACCAAGTCACCCCTGACCGGCACTTTTAACGACTCATACTTTGGCGGCCATTTCGCCCAGGAAATTCGCTATTGCGGCTATGGTGGCATCATTATTGCCGGCAGGGCTGAAGAACCTAGTTACATCTGGCTTGAAAATGACAGTGTGGAAATCCGCTCCGCAAAAGAAATATGGGGCCTCGATACCTTTGACACGGTGGAAAAACTGCGGCAGATTCACGATGACGATACAATTAAGACAGCCTGTATCGGCCCGGCCGGGGAAAAGATGGTCTCCTACGCCCTGATTAATTGTGAATATAACCGCCACGCTGGACGGGGTGGAACAGGTGCCGTTATGGGTTCAAAAAACTTGAAGGCCCTGGTTCTGCGGGGCAGCCAGGTTGTAACTCCGGCTGATCCGGTTGCCTTCGGCTCAGCTGTTGATCAAGCTTACCTGGAGTTGGCCCAGAGTGACGACATAAAAAACTTTAACAGTGAAGGCACTGCCGCCTCGATCGACTTTGCCAATGAGGAGCAGCTCCTGCCGACCCACAATTATTTTGATGGAGCCTTTGCAGATGCATCCGGCTTGAACTCTGTAGCACAGCGACAGCAGTTTTGGCTGCGAAACGTAGCCTGCGCCGGCTGCCCCATCGCCTGCGGCAAAATAGGAACGATCAGGAGAGGGCGACGCAAAGGACTGATTTCTGATGTTGTTGAATATGAAACAGCAGCGATGATCGGCAGCAATCTCGGCCTGGGTGATGTCAGGGAAGTCGCTTACCTGGTTAAAAAATGCGATGCCCTGGGGTTAGACGGCATGTCTGCCGGCGGAGTAGCCGGATTCGCGATTGAAGCTTTTCAAAAAGGATTAATCAGCATAGAAGATACAGGTGGTTTAGAGTTAAAGTTCGGGGATACGGCCACAGTGGATTACATCCTGGACAGCGTTGCTTCTCGCACTGGCCTGGGCGATCTTTTAGCCAGGGGTGTGAGGGGTGCCGCCCGGGAACTTGGTAAAGAGGCAGAAGATTTTGCAGTCCACATTAAGGGCCTGGAAAGCCCGGCCTGGGGGCCACGCAGTGTACCGGGTATGGGCCTGGCCCTGGCTACTGCCGACCGTGGAGGCTGCCACCAGCGCGCTTTTCCCATACTCTATGAATTAGGCGGGGAATGGGAAGGCAAAGTGGTCGAACGCAATGCCATTGCAGGAAAGGCCAAGATTGTAGCCCACCTGCAAAACTACCTGGCTTCCCTCGATACCCTGGTTAAGTGTGACTTTGCCCAGTATGGCATTAGTGCAGAAACTTACTGCCGGATGCTTGGAGCAGCCCTGGGCCGCCCCTTTAATACCGCCATGCTGATGGAACTGGGTGATAGAGTTTGGAACCAGGGCCGGCTCTTTAACCTGCGTGAAGGAATTACCCGGGCCGATGACAATCTCCCCAGGCGCTTCACCGAAGAGCCTCTGCCCGACGGGCCGCATCAAGGCAAAAAAATATCTAAAGAGCAGCTGGAACAAATGCTGGACGAGTATTATAGTGCCCGGGGGTGGGACTTAGAAGGATGCCCCACCAAAGAAACCCTGGAGCGCCT
>PXFD01000028.1 GCA_003564505.1 Syntrophomonadaceae bacterium | reverse complement strand
GACATTCCAAACTGCATAACAGCGGGATCACCGGGGCCCCTTGAACTCCAGCCAACGGCACCGGTTCTGGCATTATATGTTTCATAAAGACCCTTGGAATGATAAGCTGTCTCAATAATTTTCCTGTGCAGTTCTTCTGCTTCACTGCAGTAACCGTAACGGAATAGTACTTCCAGGGCAGAATAGTTATTGATCATCCAGATTTGGCCCCGCCAGTAATAACCGTCTTTCTTATGGTTATATGAAGGGTCGTCAAAAGCAGCGCTGGGAATACCGTAATTGCCCCAGAATTTATCTTTGTTCAGGAGATACTTTTCAATTACTGCCTCTATCTTATCCAAATCTGAACTGGCCCCGACAAAAGCCGGCCACCAGACAGAGGGAGTAATCACTTCAATATGCTTACCATTGCGCCTGTCCAGCCAGGCCTGGCACTTCTCCGACCAGAGTTCCCCATCGATCCTGTCCTTTAACTCCCTACCTCTTTCCCGGTAAGTTAAAGCAGCATCATTTTCCCCGGCTTTTTCACAAAGATAGGCAGTGTTTATATAGGACTGGAAAAGCCAGCAGTTCAAGTCGATAGCACTGAAAAAACGGGGGACCAGGCCAATTACAAAGCTCGGTAGAAAACTGGGTGGGTAAAAGCGGGGACTGTCATCCAATCCCGACTCAAGACCGTTGATATAGGAAAAGAAACCGTTACGCAGCTTCCTGTTTTCCTCCCACCAGCGCAAATTTTCACGCAAAGGAGGTAGAACTTCTGCTAAAAAGGCTTCTCGTTGATCGTCATGTTTTAATCTTTCATACACCCTTGCTGCCGACCATGATTGAAGGGGTGGCTGTGAATAAAAATCAAGGACTCCACGCAGTGAATCATCCAGTTTACTCGGAATTAGGTTGCGCTGTGCTCCGGCTATGAAAGTAATCCCCTTAATTCTTAGCCTGAACCTGGCCTCTTTAGGAGCATAATAGTTGCCATCCAGCTGGGTTAATAATAGATCTCCCGCTTTTTGGGGGTTCCATTCACTTAAACCGATTACATGCTGAGGAGTATCCCAACCCCAGATAAACGGGAAGTAAACCTTGGAAGGAACCGACCCCCAGCGGCTCATTTTATTACGTGGGTAATAAAGGCTGTTCTCAAGAGCCCATGCAGCCAATTTTAATACTACCCGGGAAGATTTGCTGTTACTTTCATATGGCAGAGGCAGGCGGTTCTCGAAACGCTCCCACCTTTCCTTCGCACAGGCTTTAAGCCCTTCCAGATTGCGTAATGCCCTTTCTGCCCTTGTCACTGTTCGTTCAGCATCATCCGCAGAGAAAGATACTATAACTGACCAAGCTTGTTTTTCGCCTGGTTTTAAATCCAGCCAGGGACCGAGCAGCTCTTTGTTACGGATACTGCCGGAGGTCGGCAGAAAATAGGCATAAAGTTTTTGGCCAGGCAGTCGGTGTCTGTCAGTCAACTGAAGCCCCCCGTTTTTCTCCTTAAAGAAGCTAAACCCGTTAAAATGAGGATAGGGGTTTTCCAGGTCACGGCCATGCGTTGGCAGTAGTTTAAAGGCAGGCTTCACCTGTGCTGCGGCAACCCTGGTTTCCCAGGTGGTTTCCCACATGGCCAGGTTTGTCTGGAGGAAATATAGTCTGCTGACCATGGTATAATTGCCGTCCGAAGCTTTTTCTTCAATCATATAAGGAAATAACTTAACTTCCCGTTTTTGCGGCTTATTAAAAAACACTTCCCCTTCTTCATTATAAAGAGCCGCTGCAAAATCATATATCCTGCCTGCTCCGAAAGAAGTAATTGTAGCATAAAGAGCACTGCAGGAGGCTGCTTCAGAGTTAATCACGCTTTTAAAACCGCAGTGGCTGCCCAGTTCACTGAGAGGAGATCCACTGGTACTGCCTGCTATATAAAAAGGCGCCCCTTCTACTTCAGCGTAATGACGAAGCGGCCTCCCCTGGCTCAGCCACTGTTTACGGTATAAATAAAAAGCCAGTAATGCTATTAATATTACAGCTATTAAAATGTACAGCATGTACAAACCTTTCTTACTCTAATAAGTAACGATATTTTTTTAATAGTAACATATATTATCGGCAAGGCAAAACATCCAGGCAGGGGCTTTTTCTCTCATTAAGTTAATTTAATGGTACTGCCTGCTTAAGAAAACTGCGCTCGCTATGGAATAGTTATATTTTCTCAAGCCGGCAAAGACAGTCGTAATAGGCAGCCTGGTCACCAAAGTCAGTCAAGCGATCAGGTGTCAGCCTGTTAACTGCAGCTCCGGAACCATGCCACAAACCCTGGCAAAGCAGGACCGTATCACGACTGACCCTTTCACTGCTTACCAGTCCGGCTATTATGTAACCACGCTCTGTTATTACCTTAACCTGCCCTTTTTCTGACAATCCTTCTTCCCGGACTGTTTTAGGGTGCAGATATACAATAGGCTTTTTGCCTGCTTCAGGCAGACGATGGGTTGAGTGAATCGAATCGCGCGGGTGAGGAGTAGCATACCAGTACTTATAACCATTTTGCTTTAACAAGGGATCGCTTAACTCAACCGGCGCAAAGTATTCAGGCAGGCCGCTGCCGGTTTCTTTTTCGGCGGCTGCAGAATAAAGGCTGTACTTTCCATTCTCAGTCTGAAATTCACCATCAGACCAGGGTATACCATTAAACTCGGGAAGCATGAAAGGCGACTGTTTCCTGATCATTTCTAAATCAAGATTAAAAGCTTCAATTAAAGGCTTGATTGCCCTGCTAATAAGCTCATCCGTTCCATAACGAGGAAACCTGTCATGATCCAGGTCAAGCAGGTCAGCCAGCTCTTTTAGGAAATCATATTCAGGGCGGCATTCACCGGGCGGATCACTGACTTTTAAGCCATAGTTTATGCACTGGTGGCCCATGGAGTTGTAATATAAATCTTCGTTTTCCAGGAAATTGGCACAGGGTAAAACCAGGTCAGATGCGGCAGCCGTATCGGTCATAAAGTGTTCCGCTGTCACTATAAATGGTACTTTGTTAAAGGCTTCCGCCAGGGCATTGCTATCGCCAACCTGGACCAGGGGATTGGCCCTGCTGATATAGAGAAACTGAATTGGCGGTTCTTTTAAATCCATAAGCGCTTTTGCCAGATGTGGCTTGGAATAGAAACGTCGCTGCGGATTCAAGTCACTTCCTGAAAGGTAATCATGATCAATAAACCGGTCGACCTGGAAGTTGGCATAGTTTGCTCCTCCGCCGGCAAGACCGATATTACCGCTTATAGCAGCAAGGGCATCAATAGCCCGCACTGTATTGCCTCCATTGCTGTGTCTCTGCAAGCCGATCCCAATTAGAATTGCGGAAGGGTTATTTTGAGCATACGCAAAAGCCAGCTCTTCAATAATCTCTTCCGGAATTCCGGTTATTTCTGCTGTTTTAGCAGTTGTGAATTCACTGCAGGTTTCAACGAAGCGGTCAAAGCCCGTGCTGTATTGTTCAATAAACTCTTTGTTAACCAGTCCGTTTTCAATTACCACCCGGGCCATACCAAGAGCCAGGGCTCCATCAGTTCCCGGTTTGATCCGGATATATTGATCACAGTTATCGGCAGTTGAAGTCAAAACCGGGTCAATTACTACCACCCGTGTCCCGGCAGCCCGGGCCTGGCGGATATAATTCATCTGGTGTATCGAGGTATAAGCAGGGTTACGTCCCCAGGCAATAATCATTCTGGCATTCAGCAAATCCTGGTAGGGGTTACTTTTGACAGCTCCAAAATCATACTTTTGGGCAGCCAGTCCCGCTCCCCAGCAAAGACTGCCCTTGTGCATGGTGCACCCGCCCAGCGCACTAAAGAAACGGGATTCTATATTTTTCACCAGGCCGGTATAACCGCCATCGTAGAAATGCAGTAGAGAAAGCGGACCATGATCATTTAAAGCGATCCTGATTTTATCGGCAATAACTTCAAGGGCCTGGGTCCAGGTAATTCTTTTAAAGGAATCTCCCTCTTTCAGCAGAGGATACCGCAGCCGATCAGGGTGATTGGTGCGCTGCAGGTGCAGTCTGCCCTTGCTGCAGATCATGCTGGCCGTTACCGGATGGGTAGGATCGGCTTCAATCCCCTTGATCTTCTCACCGTCTTTTTTCACAATTAAGCCGCACTGATCCCAGCAGTCCAGAGGACATACAGTTCTAATAGTCTCCATTTTTTCACCACACTAGTTTTTCAGACATGCTGTTTTGCCATGATCATAAAAAATCACGCTGCTGTGATAGTTAATCAAATCAACCAGCGGACTAAATATTTCTTTTAAGCAATCCTCAAAAATGTAGGGACAAATACCTACCACCGGTAAATTCTTCAGGGTGCTGTCAAGAATTTGCTCAAACCTAACCAGGCTTGCTACATCCCCATCACATGACAACAGGTGAGGGGAACCTGAACCCCACATTGTGCTATAACCAAGCCTGACAGTTTTCTTCGCTTCATCTGACCAGGATTGAACAGGCTTACTGACTCCTGATGTTTTATACATGCTGCTTAAATCAACTATAGT
>PXFD01000065.1 GCA_003564505.1 Syntrophomonadaceae bacterium | reverse complement strand
TTGCTGATTGCAAAAGAATGAATATCGAACTGCTCCCACCCGACATCAATGAGAGCGATACCCACTTTACCCCGATCGGCGAAAATAGGATTCGTTTTGGCCTGGCTGCCGTAAAGAATGTCGGGTTAGGAGCGATTGAATCTATAATCGAAGCCCGGAAAGAGAAACCTTTTGTTTCCATGCGTGATTTTGTTTCAAGGATTGATATGCGTTCCTGTAATCGCAAGGTAATGGAAAGCCTGGTTAAATGCGGTGCATTCGATTCCCTGGGCGGTCACCGGGCCCAGTATTTGGCTATCGTTGATGATGTTCTGGCCCAGGGCCAGTCTGCGCAGAGGGAGCGTGAAAACGGTCAGATTTCTATGTTCTCGTTAATGGATGAAAGTGTAAAGGAAGAGATGCTCGATGATAATTTGCCTGATATAGAACCATTTTCCGATAAAGAAAGGTTATTCCTGGAAAAAGAGATGCTCGGTTTATATATTTCCGGACATCCCCTGGGACCGTACCAGACTATTTTGGAGAACATGCCGAACCTTACTCCCTGCGCCCAGCTTTCATCTGCAGGAGATAATAACCATGTCAAAGTTGGTGGAATAATCGTTGCGGTGCGCAGTTTTTTCACTAAAAAGAACAAGCAGATGGCTTTCGTCAAGCTGGAAGACCTAACAGGAAGCGTGGAGCTGGTTGTATTCCCGGATTTATACGAAAAGAGTGCTTCCATGCTTGAGGAAGATAGCCTGCTATTAGTCGAAGGCAGGACAGACTTAAAAGAAGAAGAGGATGTTAAGATCCTGGCAGAAACGATAAAACCTTTAAACCGTGAAAAGAAATTGCTGCGCCTGGTAATTGGTGATGAACATAACAGTGACCTTTTACGCGACTTAAAAGAGACCCTGGTAGCGGAAAACGGCGAAATCCCTGTGTGTCTCTTTTTTAAAAACGATAAGAAAACACTAATATTAAATGAAGAATACTGGGTTCGTGATCATCCAACTTGTTTCAAGCGCCTTGAGAACCTGCTCGGTCCCGAGTCGGTAATTAAGCAGGTGGGAGATCATGTTTCGGATTTGCAGTAAAGGAGATAATTGTAATCATGAAAAAAATAGCGGTTATGACAAGCGGGGGCGATGCTCCTGGGATGAATGCCGCTGTGCGTGCGGTTGTACGACGAGGGATCAGTAATGGTCACAGGATATACGGAATAAAACGCGGTTATGCCGGACTTCTCAGCAGCAACAACCTGTTTGAGATGGAGTTAGGTTCGGTGGCAGATATAATACATCGCGGTGGAACAATTCTGTTGACAGCCCGGGCTCCCGAGATGTTTGAACCGGCTTACCAGGATCAGGCTGCTGATCGCCTTAAAACAGAAGGTATCGAAGGGCTGGTGGTTATCGGTGGCGAAGGATCTTTTAAGGGAGCTTTAACCCTGGAAGAACGTGGGATTAAAGTGAATGGTGTTCCTGCTACTATTGACAACGATATTAACGGAACAGAACAGACCATCGGTTTTGATACTGCCGTTAATACGATCCTTGATGCCGTAAACAAGCTGCGGGATACGGCTACTTCTCATGAACGGGTTTTTCTGCTGGAAGTAATGGGCCGCAATAACGGTTTCCTGGCCCTGGCTGCAGGGTTGGCCGGTGGCG
Organism: Syntrophomonadaceae bacterium; assembly: GCA_003564505.1. Next base: position 2,928 of record PXFD01000065.1, on the reverse strand, counting down.
CTGAATCGATCCTTGTTCCAGAGATGGAATACGACCTGGATGAGGTTTGCGAACGGGTAAAGCATGGAATCAGGCGGCAAAAAGCTCACAGTATTATTGTTGTTGCTGAAGGAGCCGGCAATGTTTTTGAAATTAATGAAGAGATCAAGAAAAAATTGAAAGCGGATATCCGGGTCACTGTTCTGGGACATATTCAAAGAGGCGGCAGCCCCAGCGCCGTTGACAGGATGCTGGGCAGCAGGATGGGAGCGCTGGCCGTAGATTTACTAAGCGAAGGGGAGAGCGGTTGCTATACAGCAACCAGGGGCAATGAAGTATTCCCAGCCTCTTTAAAACAGAGTTTTGACCAAAGCAGGAAATTCCCCGAAGAACTATACAAACTTGCCCTGGTGCTGGCAAGGTAGATAGGTTAGGGTATTCTGTGCTAAATTAGGGAGGTCGTATAAATGCGGCGGACAAAAATTGTTTGTACTATTGGGCCGAGTATAGAGACTGAGGAAAGAATTTCAGAAATCATTACTGCTGGTATGGATGTGGCCAGGTTAAACCTCTCTCATGGGACCAGCGAGGAACATATCCGCCGTTTGGAGTTAATCCGCTCTACCAGCTCCCGCATGAAAAAAAATGTCGGATACCTGTTTGATACCAGGGGACCGGAAGTTAGAACCGGCGATCTCAGTGAAGATCATGTAATGCTGGAAGAGGGTCGTGAGATTATCCTGACTACTGAAGATGTCGTCGGTTCCGCAGAACGGGTAGGAGTAACCTATCCAAAACTGCACGAGGATTTAAAGCCGGGATGCAGTGTATTGATAGATGACGGACTAATAGTCTTAGAAGTGATTGCCATAGAGGGCCGGGATATCCGCTGCCGGATTTTACATGGTGGGGAGCTGCGCAGTTACAAAGGACTCAACACTCCGGGAACCAGGATTAACCTGCCGGCTGTTGATGAAAATGACCGCCGGGATATTATTACTGCCCTCGATTATGAGGTTGATTTTTTAGCTGCCTCGTTTGCCCGCAATATTGAAGACATCCTGGAAATAAGGGCACTGATTGAAGAGCGGAAAGGCAGCATGATGATTCTGGCTAAAATTGAGAGCCTGGAGGGCGTCGAAAACTTTGATGAAATATTAGAGGTTTCGGATGGCATCATGGTTGCCAGGGGTGACCTGGGGGTAGAGATCCCGCCCGAGGATGTGCCGATGCTGCAGAAGGAGTTTATCAGGAAATGCAACCGGACCGGCAAACCGGTGATTACTGCTACCCAGATGCTCGACAGCATGATTCGTAACCCGCGCCCGACCCGAGCTGAGGCCAGCGACGTGGCCAATGCTATTTTTGACGGTACAGATGCAGTGATGCTATCCGGTGAAACAGCGGTTGGCCGCTTTCCGGTTGAAGCGGTAAAAACAATGGCCAGGATTGCGGTACGCACGGAAAAAGACCTTGATTACCGGCAAATAATGCAGGATATGAGCAGGACAATCAAGAAAACGGTTACGGATGCCATCAGTTACAGCACCTGCCATGTATCGGCCGAGTTAAAAGCTGACGCTATAATTACTGCAACCCAGTCCGGCCATACGGCGCGGATGGTTTCCAAGTACAAACCGCGGGCACCGATTGTTGCGGTTACGTCAAACCACCAGGTAGCCACCCGGCTGACCCTGACCTGGGGAGTATATGCAGTGGTTTGTCCGCCGGCAAATACAACGGATGAAATGTTTGTAAATGCTATCCAGGCATCACTAAAAGAGGATTTAATCAGTGATGGAAACCTGGTGGTAATTACCGCCGGGGTACCGGTTGGAGTATCGGGAACAACAAACTTGTTGCGAGTTGAAACGGTAGGTGAGGTATTGGTGAGAGGAACAGGTGTAGGCAAGCAGGCTGTCAGTGGAAAAGCGATGGTTATTAATAAAGAGAGCGATCTTGAAAAGTTTAAAGAAGACATGATCATGGTTGTAAGCAGCACAAGTAGCGACTACCTGCCGGCTATAAAAAAAGCAGCAGCAATTGTTGTTGAAGAAGGTGGTTTAACTTCCCATGCTGCTATTGTGGCTATTAACCTGGGTAAACCGGCTATAGTTGGCGTTAACAATGCCTGCCAATTAATTAATACAGGAGAAATTATAACCGTTGATGCTACCAGGGGCCTGGTTTACCGCGGTGAAGCAAATGTACTTTAAAGATTACAGGGAGTAGATGGAATTTGAAAATTAATGAAACAGTCTTCCGGGTTCGTTACCAGGAAACGGACCAGATGGGTATGGCTTACCATGCAAATTACCTGGTCTGGTTTGAAATGGGAAGAACAGAACTGATGCGAAGTATAGGCCTGCCGTACATTGAATTTGAAAAGAGCAATCTATATTTACCGGTCTTAAAAGCTTATTGTGAGTATAAGCATGCAATTAGGTATGATGATGAACTTACTGTTTTAGCACATTTGCACAGCCTGGAAAAAGTGCGCCTGGTTTTTAATTATGAAGTACAGAAAGATGGAAAGAAGATGGCTTTTGGGTATACGGAGCATGCTTTTATTAACGAAGCGGGCAGGCCGGTGGTTTTAAAGAAAGCAAGTCCCTTTTTATGGAACCGGCTTTGTAAAGCACTGGAAGAGAATTCTTAACTGCGAGGTGATAGGGTGAGCGCAAATATAAATAAGATTGGCATCGTTTATCACAAGGATTACCTGATTCATAGCCAGGGACACCATCCCGAAAGAAAAGAGCGGCTGGAACATATTACAGCAGCGCTTGAAAAACGGGGAATCTCTGAAAACCTGGCAATGATTGACCCGGTTCCGGCTTCAGTCGATGATATTGCCCTGGTTCATGATTCCGGTTATATCAGGACTATTGAAGAAGCCTGTAATTCCGGCCAGCGTAACCTGGATATGGACACCTACATTGTTCCGGA
>PXFD01000066.1 GCA_003564505.1 Syntrophomonadaceae bacterium | reverse complement strand
GAATTATCAGGAAAACGCACCCGGAAAAAGCTTTTTTCTCCCCTTTGAGACAACTTTAAGCCTTTTATATCGCCCTGGTTAAAGCCATAGTAAAATGCTTTCCCCGGGTAGCGTTTTCTGACTTCAAGGAGGCGGGGATCGTCACCGTTCAAAACGGCTACCCCGCCTGAGCCGAGGTAATCTAGTAGTTCTCCTTTCGCCCGTGCAATAGCCTCAACCGAACCAAGCTGTTCAATATGAGCTTCTCCAATGTTGGTAATTACACCAATTGTTGGCCTGGCTATTTCACAGAGGGTCATAATTTCACCGGGCGCAGTCATACCCATCTCCAACACGGCCACCTGGTGACTTTGATCCAATTGCAATATGGTTAACGGCAAACCGATTTCATTGTTCAGATTGCCGGTGGTTTTCAAAACTTTATACTTGACGGACAGAACTCCCGCGATGAAATCCTTAGTAGTTGTTTTACCACTGCTGCCCGTGATGCCAATAACAGGAAGTTCGAAACGGTCCCGGTATGATGCCGCCAGCTGCTGCAGCGCTGCCAGGGAATCATTTATACCGATTAAAAGAAAGTCTTCAGGCAGCTGCTCATCTACTGGTTTGTCCAGGTGGTGAAAGGCACCGAAAGCACCGGCATCAAAAGCCTGTTTTATGTATAAGTGCCCATCCGTGTGTTCACCGGTGAAGGGAATGAAAAGGTCGCCGGTTTTCACTTTACGTGAATCAATAGTGACACCGGATAGCTGCTTGCCAGGATCGCCCTGAAGCAACTTGCCCTTGCAGGCCTCGATTATTTCGCTTCCCGTCAGTTTCAAGCAACTTCCTCCTCAGTGTTCTTCCTGTTCTTCTACGTGCACCTGCTCTTCGTATTCTTCACCTTCCCCGCCTGTGTGATCTTGTGTTGGCGAGGGGCTAACCTGCAAATAATTCAGGGAATCTTCCATGATATTTTTAAAAAGCGGTGCGCTGGTGTGCACCCCCAGGCGAGGCCCCCTGGTCACTCCGTCAACAGCAACATATAAAACCAGTTGAGGATTGTCGACCGGGGCAAAACCGAGCAAGGAGTAAATATAGTCGCTGCCACTGTAATTACCTTCTTCATCAAGCTTTTCTGCTGTTCCGGTCTTACCGGCCACCCTGTAACCTTCAATCGCTGCTGCATAACCTGTACCGTCAAGGATGACACTTTCCATCATATCTACCAGCTGGGCCGAAGTTTCCTCTGATACAACCTGCCTGACTACTTCCGGCTCTCTTTTCATCAAAGAATTGCCATCCTGATCGGTTATCTCTTCTACAATGTAAGGCTGGTAAAGGTAGCCTCCGTTTATCATCGCTGTTACTGCCATAACCTGTTGAATCGGTGTTACAGATATACCCTGCCCAAAAGTGGTGGTGGCTAACTCAAGCGGGCCGACCTGTTCAAGCTCAAAAATCATACCGCTGCTTTCTCCAGGGTAATCAATACCGGTAGGCTGACCAAACCCGAAACCATCAAGGTACTGAAAAAGCTTTTCTTCACCTAGCCTCTGGCCAAGCTCTACAAAAGCCGTGTTGCAGGATCCGCCAACTGAATCAAAAAATGTCATGTCACCATGTCCCCCGCGGTCTACCGTCCAGCAATTAATCCGGTTTCCGTTTACAACTGTATAACCTGGACAATTATAAACTTCGTCAGGGTTAAAAAGACCTTCTTCAACTACTGCAGCCAGGGTCACCATTTTAAGGGTGGAACCGGGTTCAAATGAAGAGGTAATCGGCGCCAGGGCCCAGTTTTCCGGGTTATATAATTCGTAGTCACCCGGATTATAGTCCGGCTTAGCTGCAGCTGCAAGCAAGGCGCCGCTTTGCGGGTCCAATACAAGTGCCATTACCTGCTTTGGGGCGGAATTCTCCATTACCCGGGCCAACTCCCTTTCTACAATGTGTTGAATTGATTCATCAATCGCCAGGTGCAAGTCGTATCCCTGCTGCGGAAGCGTGTATCGGCTAAATGTATGCGGTAGCTGTTTGCCCCTGCCGTCTGCCGGATACAACAACCTGCCTTCGCTTCCACTTAAGTAATCCTCGTAATAGCTTTCCACTCCGGCCAATCCCTGGTCCATACCTACAAACCCAAGGAGCTGGGAAACCATGTTATCACCGGGATAATAACGTTTTTCTTCGTTAAAAAATATTATTCCCGGAATATTCATTTCCCTGACCGCCTCTGATACATCAGGATCAACCTTTCTTTTGATATAAATAGCGCTGCGATCCATGGTAATTAATTCATATATTCGCTGAGCGTCCATTTCCAGTATAGGTGCGAGAGCGCCAGCCACAGCCTCCGGGTTATCTATTTGAGGAGGTATTGCAGCCACTGTATTTACTGATGTGCTTCCCGCGAGAAGTCTGCCCTGGCTGTCATAAATCGAGCCCCGGGCTGTGCTAATCGGCACATTATGACTCCATTGTTTCCAGGCTTGTTCGTATAGTTCATCTGCCTGGACTATCTGAATCCAGGCCAGTCTGCTGATTAAAAGCATTGTCACCAGCACCGTTAAAATAAAGATGGCAATCAGCCTTCTTCGAACTATAGACCTGGTTACCGGAAACTCCGCCATAAACTTCACTCTCCCTGTCGGCTTGCTATATCTCTGTTAGCGCTTATCACCCTGAGCTGACTCGCCTCAGGTTCAACCATACCAAGTTCATTGCGGGCCACCTGTTCAATTCTCCCTATTGAACCAAGCTGTGCTGCCTCGAACTCCAGCAACCTGGCCCCTTCACGGACTTCTGCCAGTTCTGCACGAGCTGAACTCAAACGATAATTCATGACAACCATAGATGAATACTGAGCAATCACGGCAATGCTGAGCATAAAACAAGTTAATAGAATTAGTAAAAACTTTACTTTCTTTAACCTATCCCCGGGCTGCGGCCTGGTGACAGGACTTCCGCCCGGTTGGGGCACTGCCGGACGATTCAAATGTGACAACTTTCTGGCATGCTGCATTTTCTCACCTTCTTTCTGCTCAGCCTACTTTATATTTTTTTAGCAGCCCGCAGTCTTGCGCTGCGTGCCCTGGGGTTAATTTCAACTTCACTGGGTGTCGGCTTTACTGCTTTACCGGTTAGCACTTTAATTTTTGCCTGGGACCGGCAAGCGCAGGGCAAATTTGGAGGACAACTGCAGTGCCCTGATATCTCGCGAAAATATTTTTTTACGAGGCGGTCTTCCAGTGAATGGTAAGCAATTACGGTAAGTCTTCCTTCAGGCGCCAGGCTGTTTACTGCCTGGGGCAGAACAGTAGTAATATTTTCAAGCTCCTGGTTTACTGCAAGGCGAAGGGCCTGAAAAACTCTGCGTGCCGGATGTCCTCCCTGGCGGCGGTAGCGGGCCGGTACGGCAGCTTTTACTATTTCAGCAAGTTCACTGCTGCTGTTAATGGAGTTTTTCTTTTCACGCTCCCGTACTATTCTTGCTGCAATTCGCCTGGAAAAACGCTCTTCGCCAAAGCGAAAAAACACTTTGGCCAATTGATCGGCGGAATAATGGTTAACAATCTCTTTAGCTGTCAAAGATCGGCGGCGATCCATGCGCATGTCTAAATCGCCTTCATGGTGAAACGAGAATCCTCTATCGGCATCCATCAACTGCAGCGTGGAAGCCCCAAGGTCAATCAGGATACCATCGACCTCTGCAAATCCGGCTTCACTTAAAACTTCCTGCAGCCTTGTGTAATCTGCGTGAACAAGCGTTAACTGCCTGCTGTATTTCTTTAACCTGTGATCTGCCCTTTGCAGGGCATCCTCATCCCAGTCAATTCCAATTAAGTGGCCTTCACTTCCAAGATTCTTCAGGATTTCTTCTGCATGGCCACCGTCTCCGACAGTTGCATCTACATAAACCCCACCAGGATGGCAGTCAAGATATTGAAGCACTTCTTTTTCCATAACCGGCAGGTGAAGTTCAACCAAAACAATACCCCGCTTTTACAGGTCAAAATCAACCAGTTTCTCAGCAAGCTCTTCATAATTTTCATTAGCCTGATCGAAATAACCCTTCCATGCATCTTCACTCCATACTTCCACCCGGTTTGACACACCAATAAACATGACTTCTTTTTCAATGCCCGCATATTCCCGCAGGTTGTTGGGAATCAAAATACGCCCCTGCTTGTCGGCCTCCACTTCCATCGCTCCGGAAAAGAAGAGACGAGTAAAGGCTCGGGAGTCGCTCTTGGTAAAAGGCAGCTGCTTAAGCTTTTGCTCCAGGCGAACCCACTCGGAATTTGGGTAAACGAACAGACACTGGTCAAGACCGCGGGTGATGACAAAGCGGTCACCTAATCCATCGCGGAGCTTTGAGGGAATAATGACCCTGCCCTTTCCATCTAAGGTATGTTGAAATTCGCCTGTAAACATATGTTCGCCTCCATATGGGGCAATTACATCCACTTTTCACCACTTTACACCACTTTACTCTAATATTCAACCCCTTTCACCACATTCCTGCCTATTTTTTAAAAAAAATATAAAAAAAAGAGGAAATTTTGTAGTAAATTCCTCTTTTGTTCCATATTTTTACTTTT
>PXFD01000166.1 GCA_003564505.1 Syntrophomonadaceae bacterium | reverse complement strand
GGGGTTATAGCTGGCCGCGTTTTGTTCCATAAATATTGATACCTGGTAGAGATATAAAGACTGCAGGGCTTCATGGAAAGTCCGGGCCGGATAAGCAGGAACACGCCGGCAGCTTTCAGCAATCAAAGCAAGTTCTTTTTTTCGCTGCTGGTCCGTTTCAGCGGCAGCCAGCCGCTCTGCTTCTTCAGCATATCGTTCGGCCAGCCTGATAATTCCCCTGGCGGCAGTCAGCATGGCCTGCAGGTAGATATCTTTTTCGTAATCGCCGGGCCTGGTTATATCCAGTTTAGATCGCCTGGATTCAATTTTATTCATGATTCCGGTTAAGCCTTCCTGAAGGAGCCATTCATAACCGGCCGTGGTCTCACCCCAGCCCCGGACTGCTTTGCGGTCGATATAAACAACACCGGCATCACGTAAAATCCTGGTTTCCTCAGGTATCTGGGCTAACCATTCCTCGTAATTGGAACGGCCCTGCCAGTAAGGCTTTACCTCGTCTATAAATATGTTCCTGTCTTCAGGTGCAAGATAGAAAGGGTCATAGGGGCGGCTATTAATCGTTTCAAGCTCTTTGTCAAGCACGGACCAGCAAGAATCGGCACAAAGAATACCTGCCCTGATCTTACTGCCGGAGCAGCCGACAATCAGTTCATCGTCCCATATTTGCACTGTTTTATCTGCGCACTGCCTGTAAAAGGCCCTGGCTTTACGCAAAACCAGGGGGTTTCCTTCAGCCTCCTGGAAGCCCTTTGTCAGCAACCTGGCATTTTCCAGGTCCATTTCCGGGTTTGTATTAATCACTCTTTTCTTCAGGCGATTAACCCTGTCCATATAAGCCGGCTCAGTTCCGGCATCCTCTTTTTGATGAGCTGATTCAGGCATTATTAAAACCTCCGTTTAAAATGATCCTGACTGAATTATACCATACACAGTATTAGCTACAAAAATTTTACTGCTGTTATCACTCTTTTATGATAATATATGAATACACTGTCAATTATACTGCTTCAAAAGCGCTATGTCTATGATATAATGTCGTATGAGGTGCTAATCTAAATTGAGCAAAAAAGGTTTTATCTTTAACATCCAGAGATTTTCCTTGCACGACGGACCGGGAATCAGAACAACAATCTTTTTCAAGGGCTGTCCATTAAAATGCTTATGGTGTCAAAACCCGGAAGGATTAAGCATCAGCAATGAGATCTTTCAATACAGCGCTAAATGTATCGGCTGCAAGTCCTGCCTGGAAAGCTGTCCCGAAGGAGCCATATCTTTTGATGGTCAGGATGTTTTCATTGATCGGCACATCTGCAAGCTCTGTATGATCTGCGCAGACAATTGTCCGACCGGTGCACTGGAAGCACTCGGCATGGAAATGACAATTAAAGAAATTACTGATGAAACTCTTAAAGACAGGGTAATTTTTGAAGAATCAGGAGGGGGCGTCACTTTATCAGGTGGGGAACCGCTGATGCAACTAGACTTTGTTACAGAGCTGCTAAAAACTATGAAAGAGCTTAATATAAATACTGCAGTTGAAACGAGCGGGTTTGTTTCCATGGAAGCTTTGAAAAAGGTATCTCCATGGACCGATCTCTTTTTGTATGATTTAAAGCTGCTCGACCCTGAGAGAAGCAAAGAATACACCGGGATATCAAGCAAAACGATTATCGATAATTTAAAGTACCTGGCTCAAAATGGCAGCCAGCTGATCATTAGAATGCCCCTTGTACCGGGTATTACTGACCACCGCGACCACCTGCGCCTTATGGCCGTCACTTTAAAAGAATACGGTATTAATGAACTTGAATTGATTCCTTATCACAGTCTCGGTGCGAATAAATACAGGGGACTTAATATGGAGTACCAGCTACAGGAATTAGAACCTCCATCGAAAAAACAGATGGCCGTGGCAAGAGATATTTTTCTAAGTGAAGGAATCTCAACAATAAGCGAGGTTTAAGCGATGACAACAAAATTGCGGGGCATGAATGAGAGAATAAAAAAGTTGCGCTTACAAAGCGAAACTACCACACCAACTATATCTATCGAGAGGGCTCTCCTGGTAACAAAAGCTTACAGTGAACATGAAGGAAAAGTATCTGTTCCCATGCTGCGTGCGCTAGCCTTTAAAAATTTAATGGAGAAAAAAACCATCTGCTTTAATGAAGGAGAACTAATTGTCGGAGAGAGGGGGCCACAACCCCAGTCAGCACCGACCTATCCTGAACTGTGCTGTCACACTGTTAATGACCTTGCAGTTATCAACAACCGGGAGAAGATATCTTTTGCTGTCAGTGATGAAGTAAAACAAATCCAGCAAAAAGAAATTATTCCTTACTGGAAAGAGCGTTCTATCCGCCATAAGATTTTTGAACAAATGACCGAAAAATGGCATGACTGTTACCAGGCTGGCATCTTCACGGAATTTATGGAACAGCGCGCTCCCGGTCACACCGTGGCTGGTGATAAAATTTACAGGCAGGGCATGCTGGATCTGAAAGAAGAAATCGGCAGGGAACTTGAAGCTATTGATTACGAAAATGATCCCGAAGCAAATAGTAAAAGTGAACAGCTAAAAGCTATGGCTGTATGTGCAGATGCATTAATAACCTTTGCCCGCCGTCATGCCGAAAAAGCGCGTGAACTAGCTATGAATACAAACAATCCCGAAAGGAAAGAAGAATTAAATCAGATTGCTTCTATTTGTGAAAGAGTTCCGGCTCATGCACCACGCAATATGTGGGAAGCACTGCAGTATTACTGGTTCGTCCACCTGGGTGTGATAACAGAACTTAACACCTGGGATGCTTTTTGTCCGGGCCGTCTTGACCAGCACCTGGAACCCTTTTACAGCAGGGAAATAGTTCAGGGCACCCTGACCAGGGAACAGGCTAAAGAACTGCTGGAATGCTTCTGGGTTAAATTTAATAACCAGCCGGCACCGCCAAAGGTGGGTATAACTCTCAAAGAAAGCGGAACTTATACCGATTTTGCTAACATCAACCTTGGTGGCGTTAAAGCCGACGGCACTGACGGCGTAAACGATGTAACCTACCTGCTGCTTGAAGTAATTGACGAAATGAGGCTGCTGCAGCCTAGTACAAATATCCAGGTCAGTAAGAAGAATCCTGATCTTTTCATCAAAAAAGCGGGAGAAATTATTAGGAAAGGGTGGGGGCAGCCATCCGTTTTCAATGTGGAAGCCGTAATCCAGGAATTGCTGGCCCAGGGCAAGTCGCTGGTAGATGCCCGCTGCGGTGGGACCAGCGGTTGTGGGGAAACAGGAGCTTTCGGTAAGGAAAGCTACATATTAACCGGCTATTTCAACCTGACCAAGGTTTTGGAGCTCACCCTGAACCGCGGCATAGATCCGCAAAGCGGTAAACAACTGGGTCTCGATACCCTTGATCCAACTCAGTTTAAAACATTCGACGAGCTCATGGAAGCGTTCGCAGCTCAATTAGAGTATTTCATTGAGATTAAAATAAATGGCAACCAGGTCATTGAAAAAATATATGCCGAAGAAATGCCGGCGCCATTTCTTTCCCTGGTTATCGATGACTGCATAAAAAATGGCAGAGACTATAACTGCGGGGGTGCTCGTTACAACACCAACTATGTCCAGGGTGTCGGTATCGGTTCAATCACAGATAGTTTGACTGCTCTAAAATATCATATCTACGACCATCAAACTTTCAACTGGGATGAATTCCTGTCTTATCTGTCAAATAATTTCAGCGGACGCGAAGAAATCAGGCAGTTGATTATTAATAAAACCCCTCATTATGGGAATGACGATGATTATGCCGATTCAATTATGCAGAAAGTATTTCACCTGTTTCACCGCCTCGTAGACGGCAGGGAAACATTTCGTGGCGGTACTTACCGCATCAATATGCTGCCAACAACTTCTCACGTTTATTTCGGTTCAGTAATCGGCGCCACACCTGACGGGAGGAAGGCCAACTCTCCACTATCGGAGGGCATTTCTCCGGTTCAGGGCGCAGATTTCAATGGTCCGACGGCAGTTATTAAATCGGCTGCTAAAATGGACCACCTGCTGACCGGAGGAACCTTGTTAAACCTTAAATTTTCTCCGCAGGTCTTATCAGGCGAAAAAGGCTTACAAAGCCTGGTTCACCTGGTCAGGGCTTATTTCAGAATGGATGGTCACCACATTCAATTCAATGTAATTGACGCCGACACACTGAGGAAGGCCCAGCAAAAACCTGAAGAATACAAGAGCCTTATTGTTCGGGTAGCCGGGTATAGTGATTATTTTAACAACCTAAGTGAACAGCTGCAAAATGAAATTATAACCCGCACTGCACACGGCCAACTTTAGTTAAAACATGGGTTCAGAAGACAGCGGTTTTAATTGACAAGAGTAAATAAATCGAATAAAATATTAAGCGAATAGGGGAGTAGCTCAACTGGCAGAGCAACGGTCTCCAAAACCGTAGGCTGCGGGTTCAAGTCCTGTCTCCCCTGCCAAAGTAAAAAATGAGATGCTGTTTGATAAAGGCAGCATCTCATTTCTGTATAGATGTTCATATCAAACTTAAAGAGGTGGACAATACAATGCCT
>PXFD01000002.1 GCA_003564505.1 Syntrophomonadaceae bacterium | reverse complement strand
GTTATTGATTATTTCCATCAGTGGTTATAAAATGACTTTAATAGAGAGTTAGTTAACGTAAAAATGCTGATGAGGAAAGAATATTATGCTGCAAGCAAACAAACAGATCAAAGATGCTCTTACCGCACTTGACTGCCTGACCGTTTACCGTCACATTAGAGCTGATTTAATAATTCGAGAATTTTACAAAACATTGGAGTTCTCATTAACAGGTGATCCGGGTGCTTTAAAAAGCTATTTCAACTTAATCGGCCACCTTTCAGAGCTGCCGGGAGAAAAGATCTTGCCCGGGATAAATCTCTTTAAAAACCACCTGATTAATGCTATTCTTACCACTGAAACTGCTTTTAGCCGCGATAGCGAAAAAATACCTTTTTCAAGGTTTGACAATACTTTCTTGAAGCTGCTTGAAAATGATTTAACAAGTGCTAAATCTGTCTATGATTTTGATTTTTCAAAGCTGCAGGAACACCTGAAAGAAATTTATAAGCTTGATGATATTGCTATTAAATTTAATGATCTGAACTTCGACAGGGTAACAGGGGGAAATTATCCACCTTTTTATTTTCAGAGGGTGGAGCAGATTAAACAGGTTTTAGCTGCATCATCTGATTGGAGCAATAATATCGAAGAACTTTACCATTTCTACAGGGATACCGGCAGTGGAGAATTCGGTCGGTACTGGGCTTTTAAGTGGATCAGCAATGGCGATTACTCGGGCCTGCTCGGCGTCGACAATCCCGATCCGATTCGCATGGAGGACCTGGTCGGTTTGGAAGATCAGCAGGAAGAAATTATACGCAATACGAGGCATTTTATAGCAGGCTTGCCGGCAAATAATATACTGCTTTACGGGGACAGGGGCACAGGGAAATCTTCAACTATTAAAAGCCTCATTCATATTTTTGGTAATGAAGGGTTAAGGCTGATAGAGATCTCCAAGCATGATATTTTGAACCTGCACCGGGTTATCCGCCAGGTTAGGGGCCGCGGCCAGAAATTTATCATCTTTATCGATGATCTTTCATTTGAGGAAAATGAAACTGAATACAAGGAATTAAAGGCTCTGCTGGAGGGAAGCATTGAAAAACCTCCGGAAAATGTCCTGGTTTATGCCACTTCAAACCGGAAAAATTTAATTAGGGAGTACTTTAGCGATCGCGAAACCGACGAGGTCGGGACTATGGAGACATACCAGGAAAAACTGTCGCTGGCTGACCGTTTTGGCATTAAACTGGTATTTCCTACCCCCGGTCAGAAGGAATACCTGGATACGGTGGCTGAAATTGCCCGTAAGAGTGGAGTTGATATGGACAGGAGGAAACTTGACAAGCTGGCCCTGGAGTGGGTAATGTGGCATAACTCACGTTCAGGAAGAACTGCCAGGCAGTTTGTTAACGATTTGATTGGCAGGCTTAAACTCTAAAAATGATAAATAGATGGTTTTAAACATTTTTAGCAGATATATTTTGCAATACCTAATACGAGCGCATATTTAGCTGAAAAGGTGTTGCATTTTTTGTTTTTATGAATATAATTAGTGGAAGATTGCTGTTATGCCCGACTATGTAGAGCTATTTATTATAAGGAGAAATGATGGCCAAAAATTTAGTTATAGTAGAATCACCTGCCAAAGCCAAAACAATCAATAAATTCCTGGGTAAAAACTACACTGTCAAAGCATCCATGGGCCATGTCCGTGACCTGGTTAAAAGTAAGCTCGGGGTTGATATTGAGAATAATTTTGAGCCCCAGTATGTTAACTCACGTGATAAAACCAAGGTTATCAAAGAATTAAAAGAAGCTGCCAAGAAATCCGATGAAATTATCCTGGCTCTTGACCCCGACCGTGAAGGGGAAGCTATTGCCTGGCACATCCAGGAGCTTTTAAAAAAAGAAGTAAAATCAGAAGATCAATTTTCCCGGGTAACCTATAACCAGATTACAAAGCCTGCCATAAAAGAGGCCTTTGAGAACCGGGGCAAGCTGGACATGAAAAAGGTAGACGCACAGCAGGCCAGGAGGGTTCTCGATCGGCTTGTAGGTTACCAGGTCAGTCCGCTGTTATGGCGGAGAATTCGTGGTGGCTCCAGCGCCGGCAGGGTCCAGACCGTAGCCCTGCGCCTGGTTTGCGAGCGGGAAAAAGAAATTAATGCTTTTGTTCCACAAACTTACTGGGTTTTTGGGGCTAAAGTTGCCAAAGAGGTCGATCCGAAAGATCCATTTGAAATACGTCTCCATAAAGTGGACGGCCAAAAAGGAGAAATATATGATCCAGAACTGGCCAAAGATGTTGAAAAAGATCTGCCAAATTGTAAGCTGAAGGTTAGTTCTATTAAAACTAAAGAGGTAAAACGCAAGGCAAAGCCGCCTTTTATTACTTCCACGCTGCAGCAGGCTGCCTCCAATGCTTTTGGTTTCCAACCCGGCCGGACCATGTCTTTGGCCCAAAAGCTTTACGAAGGGGTGGATCTCGGCAGTGGCGAAGGGCCAACCGGTTTAATAACCTATATGAGGACAGATTCAGTTTACCTGGCCAAAGAGGCTATAGATGAGACCCGCAAAGCTATCAAATCGAATTATGGCAAGGATTATGTGCCCGATAAACCGATCTACTACCGCAGTGGTGGTTCTGCCCAGGAGGCACACGAAGCAATCCGCCCGACTGACATTAATCTCACTCCCGATTCATTGCGCGGGATATTAGGTGAAGCGGAATTAAAGCTGTACAGCCTGATCTGGAAAAGGGCCATGGCCTGCCAGATGGCGCCGGCACGTATTGAACAAATTACAGTAGATATTGACACCGACAGTAAGGCCCACCAGTATTTATTCCGGGCCGGGGCATCGAAGATTCTTTTCCCCGGATATATGGCTGCCTGGGGGCGGGGTGTTGGTGAAGAAGAAGATGAAGAAAAAGAGTCTTTCCTGCCTCCACTGGAAGAAGGTGAATCACTAAATTTATTGGACTGGCTGCGGGAAGAAAAAGAGACACAGCCTCCCAAAAGATACAGTGAAGCGGCCCTGATTAAAGCGCTTGAAGAAAATGGAGTCGGACGCCCCTCAACTTACGCAACAATAATATCTACACTCTATAACCGTGAGTATATTAAACGAGAGAATCGCAGTGTGCGGCCCACCTCATCAGGTATGGAAGTAAATGACTTCCTGATCGAGCGCCTGCCCTCACTATTTGAAGTTGATTTTACTGCCCGGATGGAAGAAGAACTGGATGAAATCGAAGAGGGGAAAAACCACTGGACTGAGATGTTGCGCCAGTTTTATGACCAATTGGAAAAGTGGATCGAAGAAGCGAAAGCCATGAAAGTTGATAATAATGAGGTGCAAAAACTGCTTGAATTGGCCGGCGAGATTAAAACTTTCAACCAGCCTGTAAAGCGCGGGAAAAAGACTTTCAGCGATGAGACCTTTGTCAAAGAAATGAAAGAGGCTTTAGATAATAACCAGGAAATCACCGAGCGCCAGGTTCATTACCTGCGCAGAATAGTAGCCCGCTATCATGATCAGATTAAATCACTTACTTCCGAAGTGAAAGATGATTTGGGCCTGCATGATTTAATTGTAAGTGAAGCTGAAGCGAGCAAGCCACCTGATGAAACAACCTTGCTTAAGCTAAAAATGCTGGAAGAGGTAGAGTTTGAGCCGCCCCGAAAGGTCGGCAAAAAAACATATGATGATGCTTCCTTTACAAAGAGTTTGCGTGATCAGGTGGAAAGCGGAAGGCGTTTAACTGAAAATCAGATTCGCTATCTCGACCGGCTGGTGCAAAAGTATGCGGCCCAGATCAAGGATTTCGAAAAAAGGGCCGAAGAAGCCGGACTATCAAATGAGGTAGAAGAGGATAACGAAAGCGGTCCTCTCCTGGAATTGCTTGATCATGTTCAAACTTTTAATGAACCTACCAAGCGCGGCAACAGGACCTGGGACGATGCATCCTTCGCCGATTCACTGCGCAAGCAGTACAAGGCCCGCAAATCCCTGACTCCAAAACAGCGGGCGGCCTTGAAAAAAATGCTGGCCAGGTATCATGACCAAATACCCGGCTATGCCGAAAAACAGGAAGAATATGATCTTCCCGCACCGAAGGCTAAGGCCAAGACAAAAGGAAAAGCAAAAGAAAAAACAAAGAGCCAAAAAAATGAAGCCGCAAAATAATTGAATAAATTAGCTAAAGCACAATTAATTCCGGGCTTGATTTCTTGAGCCCGGTTTTTTATTTATTCTATGAAATCCAAGTTAGCAGGACATATTGAACTTATCGCGTATTATTATACTAAAGAACTGCTTTAAGATTTAAGTATTATATGCATATGACACAGCAATTGCCACAGTCATATCCAAACTTCCGAATTCACCTTTGAATCTCATTTTCGAACCCTCTCTTCAGCAGAGTTCTTTTATATGCGTTGATAGCTTTAAGAACGGGGGGTGATCTATGTTTGCCCTGGGATAAATACTTCGAGAGTTAACTTCTGCAAAAAAACTTCAAGCGAGGTGTAAATGATGAGTGATTCCGGTTTTGAGAAGCACAATGTTAAGGAACATGCCTATGATCCGGATTATCCTGTGCAACATGTTCCCGACGGCTCCAGAAAGTCACTTTTAT
>PXFD01000107.1 GCA_003564505.1 Syntrophomonadaceae bacterium | reverse complement strand
TGTCCCATGTACCTTCTCCATGAGGCACCCCGTTTTTCAGGCCGCCGCTATATTCACCGACAATTCAACCCGGCATTTCAAAAATTATTGTTTCTTCAGGTTCAACTTTATTGTTATCACAAGCAACAGAAAAAAACAGGCATGCTGCGATTATGCTTGCTAATAAGGCTGGCTTCACAATTTTACTCCTTTCATACTGGTTACTATATATATTTTACCATACTAGATGAATAGGCTTTAGAAAATATTACTTTTTGCTGCCTGACCTGGAACCAAAGAAAGCTTTAATTAGTCTTTAATTACACAAAGGAAAGTAAAGTGACTGTTTTATTAATCAATAAAGGGGGTTTAATTTATGCTTAAACAGAAGTGGTTACTCTTATTGCTTACACTATTATTCCTGGTGGCTGCAGGATGCGGCCAGGACCAACTGCCGGCTGAGCCGGATAATGATGAAGGAGTTGAGGTTACTTTGCCTGATCAACTGCCGGCAGAGGTAGAAGAGTGGATCGAAGATTCCAGGCAGGAACTTGCAGGGCAGACCTACGAGCTCGAAGGAGTATTATACCTCCTGGTAACATACGGAGAAAGGCCGACCGGTGGCTATGATGTTGAAATAACAGATATTGCCGTGCAGGATGAAAGGGTTGTTGTGACAGCAGAGTTTACCGAACCGGCGGAAGATGAAATGGTGACCCAGGCTTTAACCTATCCTTACGACCTGGCCATGATTGAAGACCCGGATCTGCCGGTGGAGTTTGTAGCAACCGGAGCAGTAAATGAAATACCGGTTCGCTAAAAAATATAGCTGTTAAAGATTGAAGCAGGGGGTACTGTATTAAGTGTTAACTAACCCCCTGCATTTTTTTATAAATTAACTGGCCGGCTAAGAGATCAGGAGCGAAATTTTTCTTCAGTAGAATGAGTTGCGTTTATATTAATATAACAGGGCGAGAAGCAGGCCTACCGCAAGCATAAGGCCGCCATATGCGTTAACATGCTTAATCAGGTCGTAAAGGGGAGTTTTGAAGTATTCGTTAGTCACATAAGTACATAAGTGAACGGGAGAACCGAAATAGCCGGCATAGGAGCTTAAATATAAGATTCCCAGGTAGCGCATCGACATCATTTCCGGGCCCAGCAGGGGAATTAGTATAGGCATAGATATGCCCAGTGCTGCCGCATTATTGCCCGTGATAAAGCCGGTAATAAAAGGCAAGATTATAATGAGCAATAACAGGGGTATTCCCATGTCAAGCAGGTAATGAACTGACTGCTGAAATGATTCAGCCTGGAGCATAAAATCTTTGTAAATGACTATAGCCAGGGTTGAGATAGCCAGGGACCAGTTAATTCCCTGGGACAAGGTAACCACTCTATTTTGCAAGGTATGCCAGATTTTGTCACGAGGTATTTCTATAAAGAGACAAACTGCTAGACCGGCCAGGATGGCCAGGGGAAAGAATACTCCAACAGCAAGGCCAAGGGTTATAGCTATAAGATAAGGGGATGCCAGGTATATTATATTTAAAAGGATTTCAGTAGTTCCCTTATTTTGAATTTCAGTACTATTGGTTTTTACCGAATTTGGGTAACGCCTGTAAATAATTATAGCGGTTATAATAAAAACAACTGCGATTACCGGCACAGTGTAGCTTAAAAACCCGGCAATGCTTATTCCGCTTAAGGCTGAGGCCATTACCAGGCTGGCATTAAAAGGAGTAATCAGGACTACCAGGTGACGGTAAACCATGTTAGATACAGCT
Organism: Syntrophomonadaceae bacterium; assembly: GCA_003564505.1. The sequence goes on along the minus strand of PXFD01000107.1, from coordinate 17,043 downwards.
TGTTCCAGGGGTGGCATTTTCAGCTCCCGTCCTGTTTCCTCAACCATGGGAGCAGATACAATCGCCCCGCCGGGCACTGAGGAAAATAGCGATATGGTTGCCGGCAAGAAGATTATAAGGGCTCGTGAGTCGCGGATTAATAAACGCAGTTTACCGATCATTTTTTCCATTGCCCCGATTTCCCGGTGCAGGTGCCCAAGCAGGGTGATGGATAAAACCATTGAGACGAGGTAAAAAGCGGTGTGGCTGGTAATTGATTCAAGTAAAATGGATAAATTTGCAATGGCTGATATACCGTTTGTTACAACCAGGGTTGAAATGGCGAACAGCAGGGCCCAGTACATCGGCCATTTACGCCTGATTAAAGCTATAATTAAAATTATTGATATGAATACTCCGGCGCCTTCAACTGTTACAGATCCAACCTGGTTTAGCAAGATTACCCCACCTGTTTGTTGTCACTTGATATATCATAAACTATAATAGGGGATAATAAAAGCGGGACCAATTGATAGTAGAGGGTGGCCTAAACTATATTTTTATGAAAAATGAAATCGGCACAAGGAAAAAAGTAATGGTCGCCATGAGCGGAGGTGTTGATAGCTCTGTAGCGGCCTTACTTCTGAAAAAGCAAGGTTATGAGGTTGCCGGTGTTACATTGCGTCTCTGGGTAGACCTGCAGGCGGAACAGGCAGCCGGTGAAGAATCCAGGAGCTGCTGCGCTGCTGATGCTGTGGCCGATGCCCGCAGCGTTGCTGATTCTATAGGCATACCACATTATGTTTTCAATATGAAAGATGAGTTTTATCAAAATGTTGTCTGCAACTTTACGGAAGAGTACCTAAAGGGCCGAACTCCCAACCCCTGCGTTGAATGTAATAGAACGATCAAGTTTTCTGCCATGCTTCAAAAAGCAATAGCACTTGGTTTTGATTTTCTGGCTACCGGCCACTATGTGCGCAGTGAATATGATCCTGATCTGCAGTATTTCAGGCTGTATAAAGGTTTTGATCAAAAGAAAGACCAAAGTTACATGCTTTATACTTTAGGCCAGGAAGAACTGTCTGCTGTATTATTTCCGCTTGGCGAGAAAACAAAGAGGCAGATTCGAGAACTGGCCCAATCTAATGATCTTAAGGTTGCTTCAAAAAGTGACAGCCAGGAAATTTGTTTTATACCTGACAATGATTATCGTTCTTTTATGGAGAGATCCTGTTCCGATGCTACCAGGCCTGGTGATATTGTTTCCATTGATGGGGAAATCCTTGGCCGGCACAATGGCATTGCTTACTATACAGTTGGTCAGCGTAAAGGCCTGGGGATAACTTCTCCGGAACCGCTTTACGTTGTTAGTATTGATGCAAAAAATAACAAGATTGTTGTAGGCAGTGCTAAAAATACTCAGTGCAACGGGCTGTTAGCGGAGAATATTAATTTTATTTCGGGTAGTGCACCCGAAGCACCATTAGCAGTAGATGTAAAGGTTCGTTATAAGGCCAGTCCTGTTTCCGCTACTATTTATCCTCCCGAGAATAATACCGTAAGAGTTATTTTCGAGCATAAGCAGAAAGCGGTAACTCCCGGCCAATCGGCTGTTTTTTATCTGGGTGATGAAGTTATCGGTGGCGGTATTATAAAAAATAGTTTTTAAGTAATTATAGCCATAGCTGTTTACCTGCTCCAGCTGGTCTGGAGCAATTTATGGATGAAAAGGTTTTATTACGGCCCAATGGAGTGGTTTTGGCGGGTAATGACCTATAAAAGCATCCAGCCTTTTTTAATTCGTAAATAGTAAGATTTCTTAAATTATATGCTCAATTATTAATTGCCACCTGTTAGTTCTGAAGAGTTGATTGAATTTTTAAGCAAAAGGATTTTAGCTTACTCTGCCGGGTGAGGCTTGATTAAAATATAAGTTGACAGCTTCAGGTTAAATATGTTATTAATATGTTAGTCGTGATTAACAAGGTGGATTTATTTTTTTTGGTTCTTTAGTTAGTTGTAACTAACATAGTTTAAAGCAACTAGCATCAGGGCACACTAGTTAAAAGGTGAAATAATTGACCAGGAAACATGCGATTTTGTGGGTAATCGGAATAACTACTATAACAGGCCTGGCTATTTATTTCGGCAGGGCTGAAATAGTAGAGGCTTTTAGCAGGGCTGAGCTGCCTGTTATCCTTTTACTTGTACTTCTGCAGATAATCACTTTATCTTTAACATCACTTCAGTGGCAGCTTTTAATAAACAAAGATGAGCGGAAGCTTTCCCTGGGCCGCATACTGGCTATTAATATGGCCGGTAATTACGTGGAAAGCGTTACCCCTTCTGTAAAGCTTGGAGGGGAGGCAGCAAAAATATTTTTACTTAACAGGCATAGCGGCATTTCCTATGCAAAACTGACTGCGATTATGATTGCATTAAAGTTTTACTCTTTGCTGCCATTTTTGATTTTAATTATTTTAGTTTTAGGTTTAGCTTTTATTGCATATGATGTTCCGGTATTTGTTTTTACAGCTTTTTTACTTCTGGCAGTTTTCTTTGCATTTGTTGCCTGGCTGCACTTTCGCAAGTCAGATCACCGAAGAACAGGAAGCATTAATTTAAATGAAACCGCTAACAGGATGGAAGAAGAGGTAAATAGTATCAAGAGGAAGGTCATGCAGGGAGTAAAGAATAAGGTGCTTGTTATAGTCCGGTTTTTTAACCAGGCATCAGAGCATTCAAGAAACCTGGTTTCCCAGCATGAAAGGATATTTTTGATATCAATTTCGGCCATTATTTGGCTGGCCTATCCATTAAAAGTATACCTGGTCTCAAATATGCTTGGTTTAAATACCGGGTTTTTAATAGTAGCCGTTATTACTTATACTGCTTACCTTGTCAGTATGGTTCCCCTCCTGCCGGGAGGCCTGGGGTCATTTGAAGCAACTATGGCCCTGATGTTTTCGTTAAATGGATTTTCTCCAGCCGAAGGTCTTGCTGTAGCTCTCCTGTCGCGATTGATTACATACTGGTTTCCACTGCTGCTTTCTGCATTTTCTACAGCCTACCTTGCTTATGTAGATCGGCCTCTTTCAGTTTTGGATAAAGGAGTTGACTGTAAATGAAAGAAAAAGAAATGGAGCTTGGCAGGGATTACCTGGCTGAAAGCTGCCCCTGTGAGCAGTCGTCAGAACGGGGTAAAAAATCCCCTTTTTTTAGTATTTCGCAAAAGTTGGAAAGGATTGCCGTCAGGACCAGATTTTTTTCCGCTATTTACTTCTACCTTTTTTATAAAAGCATGCTTCAAAGGGAGCTGGATATTTCCGGTTTAAAGCCTAGAGCTAAGGTCTTACATATCGGCAGCGGACCTTCCCCATATACTGCACTTTTCTTAGGCCGCAAAGGGTTCAAGGTTGAAGCTATTGACTGTGATAATTGCGCGGTAAGGGAAGCCAGTCTGGTTGTTAAACAAAACGGTATGCAGGAAAACATAAAGGTAGCCTGTGGTGATGGATGTACTTTTAAGCAAAAAAAATATGATGCAGTGTGGGTATCTTTAAATGTTTATCCGAAGGAAAAGGTTCTCAGGCAGGCTTTAGGTTCCTTGAAGAATGGTGGAGTTTTGATCTATAGGAACCTGCCGCGATGGCTCTCAGTTTTATTTAAGCAGTCTTTTAATGATTCGTGGCCGGAGTGCTTTCAAACTAGCGTCACAGGAGGAAACCTGGGAACTGAAAGCGTTTTGGTCAGAAAAGGACAGTGTTGCTAATGAACATTATTCCAAAAGCAGTAGCGTTGATGGAAAAACAGATTGCCGTGATACCGATGTTGGTATCCTTATATGCAAACTTTTATAGCGAAGTTGTTAATAATGAAATATCCCTGGCCGGGATAACCGCTGATGACCGGGTTTTAAACATTGGGTGTGGCGGTATTCCCTTTACCTCAATATTAATAGCCAGGCAGACAGGAGCAAAGGTGTGGGCTGTAGATCGCGATAGTGAAGCAGTTAATGTGGCTCGCAGATGCATAGAAAAAACAGGCTTACACAGGCTGATTGCTGTAGAACATTATAACGGTGTTGATCCTTTGCCTTTCGACTATAGCGTAGCTATAGTCGCTCTCCAGGTTGAGCCCAAGAAAGAAGTTCTCGACAACCTGATGCAAAATGGTATCCCCGGGGCAAAAATCATTATACGCAGGCCCCGTCCTGAACTAAGTCATCAATACGATCTTCTTCCTCTCACCCCTAGGCCTGAAGCGCTAACGGCTCAGAAACAGGTAACATTCGACAGCTCAGTGCTTTACAGGGTCACTGATAGTCCCGCAGAGGTATCTTCCTGCTTTTAAACATTATTAGTAACCGTACAGCCTGAACATTTAGCAGTAATACTTTGAAGTGGTAAGGGCCAGCCTACTAATACCCTAATTCTATATGCTAAGAAATAAAAAAACATACTTGATAAGTACAAGTATTTTTTTATCTTGAAATATAGTAAAATGATCAAAGTAGAAATACTATAAGGAGGCCTGAGCTTTTTATGAGCCCTATTTATTTTCCAAGAATATCTGCAGAAGAAGCTGCTTCAATGATAGAGCACGGGCAAACCGTTGCATTCAGTGGATTTACTGCCGCTGGAGCAGCCAAGGCTATACCGAGGGCCCTGGCACGCCATGCCAAAGAACTGCATGGCAGGGGCGAACCTTTTAAACTAAATGTTCTATCAGGTGCTTCCACAGGGAAGCTTGATGATCTTCTGGCTGAAGCCGAAGCTGTGGCCTGGCGTGCCCCCTATCAATCCTCAAAAATACTTCGCAAGCAAATCAATGAACAAAAAGTAGAATTTACTGATATGCATTTGTCCCACCTACCCCAGGCAATTCAATCTGGTTTTTTGGGAACTATCGATTGGGCGGTAATAGAGGCTGCAGAAATTACTTCTGATGGAAGGATATACCTGCCCACTTCGATTGGAGCATCGCCTACCTTTCTTCGTTCAGCCGAGAAGGTAATTGTTGAATTAAACCGCTATCATTCAGTCCGTTTAAGTGAAATGGCTGATGTGGCTATTATACCGCCACCGCCACACCGCAGTCCTATTCCCATTTACCATCCTTTAAACAAGATCGGTCTACCCTATGCTTCTGTTGATCCAAAGAAGATTGTAGCGGTAATAGACAATAATGAACCTGATGGCATTGAACCGCTGGGATCCCCTGATGAAGTAAGCAGGAAAATTGCTCACCAGGTTGTTGATTTTCTACTTGATGAAATGCGATCAGGACGAATACCATCCGAGTTTTTACCTTTGCAGGCCGGATTAGGTAATATAGCTAATGCAGTAATGTCCTTTCTGGGGGATGACCCTGATGTGCCGGATTTCTATATGTATACCGAAGTATTTCAGGATTCCCTCCTGGATTTAATGGAGCAGGGCCATCTTCTTGGAGCCAGCACCTGCAGCTTGACTGTTTCTGATGATAATCTGCAGCGGATTTACAACAACATGGACTTTTTTACGCCGAGGATTGTCATGCGTCCCCAGGAGCTGTCAAATAACCCCGGTGTTATTCGCAGGTTGGGAGTTATTGCATTAAACACAGCGATGGAGTTTGACCTAAATGGTCATGCCAATTCTACTCACGTTTGTGGTACAGACATTATGAATGGGATTGGGGGTAGCGGTGACTTCACCCGTAATGCTTATCTGTCAATATTTATGTCACCCTCGACTAAAAAAGATGGCTGCATATCCACCGTTGTACCTATGGTTAGCCACCCTGATCATAGCGAACATTCGGTTCAGGTCGTTGTTACGGAGCAGGGATTGGCCGATTTGCGCAGTTTGGGGCCCAAAGAAAAGGCGAAAACTATTATTGATAAATGTGCGCATCCCGACTATCGTGACTATCTACATCGTTATATTGCAGATTCACCCTCCGGTCATATTTCACAGAGTTTGCGTAATAGCTACGATTTACATAACAGCCTGCTGGAGAATGGAACCATGAAATTCTGGGAATAGCTTTTTGATTAATATAATGCACGGAGGATTTTTTATGGCACTATACGGCAGAATCGCTGAAGAAATTGATGCCGGAAGGAAAACAGCCCTTGCCACAGTAATTGAATCCCGCGGCAACCCTGATTTAATTGGCGATAAAATAATAATTAGTGAAGGTGGTACTCTTTATAATAGTATCAGAGAAAACAGTTATGACAAGTTAGAGCTAGCAGCGCTAGAACAATTTAAAAAAGGCCAAAGCACCGCAGTTGAAATAAATTTCAATCAAGGAAACTACTGCCGTCTCTTTGTTCATATTTACAATCCTTCACCCCGCCTGATTATTTTAGGGGGTGGCCATGTTGGGCAGGCACTGTGCAAAATGGCGGCACTCCTCGATTTTGAAGTTGTCATAATTGATGATCGACCCTCCTTTGCCAATCAGGCGGTTCACCCGGAAGCAGATCATATTATTTGTGAACCTTTTGAGAAAGGTCTTAACAGGGCAGAACCTTCTCGTTCTGACTATATTGTTATAGTTACCAGGGGGCACCAGCATGATCGACTTTGCCTGGAAAAAGCGTTATCAGGCCAATTTTCTTACCTGGGCATGATTGGCAGCAAGAAACGGGTTAAAGCACAGCTGCAAGAACTGGCTGAAGCGGGTTATTCTAAAGAACAGCTGGAATCTGTATATTCTCCCATAGGACTACCGATTGGCGCTGTTACTGAAGCTGAAATAGCTCTCAGCATATTAGCAGAAATAACCTGGGTGCGGCGCAACGAGAACAGGGGAGAGGAAGTGCAGGAAAAAGTTATGCGTGAGCTTGTTTCTCTTGAAAAGAAAGGTGGCCCGGCAGTTCTGGCTACTATCATCGAGGCAAGGGGTTCGACGCCCCGCAAAAAGGGTTCCCAGATGATCATTTATCCTGATGGACAGTTAATCGGGACTATCGGTGGCGGCTGTGCCGAAGCTGATGTGCGTCGTGAGGCGATGCTTTGCCTGGACAGGGGCAAATCAGATCTAATCAGTCTTGATCTCGACGCGGATGCTGCTGCTGAAGAGGGAATGGCCTGTGGAGGTAAAATGGAACTCTTTCTTGAACTATTACATGTTCAATAATGCCTGGGGGTGTAAGCGTGCAAATTTTTAAAAATAGCATTAAACTGGTCGTTATATTTTTTAGCTTAATCATATTTTTTCTGTTTAGCTTTGTATTTGTCAACTGCACAATTGTTGACGGTTCATCAGGAGAAGTATACCTGACGATCTTACACACCAATGATGAGCATGGAGCATTAATTCCTCATTCACCAACGGGTGATTACCATCCTTACCGGGAAGACCCGACTATCGGTGGCTATGCCCGTCTTGCCACAGCTGTTAATGAAATCAGGAATGAAAAGCTTGCAAACGGAGAGCCTGTACTGCTCTTATCTGCTGGAGACTATATCGGTGGCTCTGCATACAGCTGGCTTATTCCTGAGGGTTATGCACCGGAGATAAACATTAAACAGGCTATAGGATATGATGCAGTTGTTATTGGCAACCATGAATATGATTATGGGCCGGACATTCTAGCAGAATATTTTATGGAAGCCGGCTACCCTGACGCCCATGATCAGACAGTGGTGCTGGCATCAAATACAGCTGCCCCTCCTGAGCATCCCTTAAAAGCCAATGATTTATACCGGGAAAATGAGCTTATAGAACTGGATAATGGCTTGAAAGTTGGGCTTTTTGGCCTGATCGGTAAGCAGGCTGTATCATACACAACCGCTAATGAACCGGTTCAGTTTGAAGACCAGCATGAAACAGCCCGGCAAATGGTAGAACAACTTAAATCTGAAGGAGCTCAGCTGGTCATAGCGATAACACACTCCAGGGTCGAAGAAGATGTTGACCTGGCCCTGGATGTCGACGGAATCGATATAATTGTAGGCGGTCACTGCCATACAGCACTTTATGAGCCGATTATAGAAAACGACACAATTATTTTACAGGCCGGTTCTTTGCTTGAGTATATGGGTCGGCTGGAACTGGCCTACAACACGGAAACTGAAGAGCTGCGCATTATGAATGAAGTTAATGATCGACCTTTTTTAATCAGGCTAGATCACAGTATTCCCCTGGACCCTGATATAAATGAAATGATCGATACTTATACAGAAGTACTGAACCAATTCCTATCTGAGAAAACAGGCGGGCAGTTTGAACAAATCCTGGATACGGTTGTTATATCTGATTATGTTATTCCCAATGACCCGCCCCTGCAGGAATCACCATTTGGCAATTTTGTTACTGATGCAATGCGGTTGGTTACCGAAGAGAAAACCGGAAGACAGATAGATGTTGCCATACAGGCGAACGGATCTATCCGTGGCAGCCTTGAGCCTGGAACTATGCCTCACGCCCTGGGCCAGGTTTCAGTGTATGACCTAACAGAATTAATTGGTCTGGGATTTGGACCTGACGGAACGGCCGGCTATCCGATTGTTGTGGCGTACTTAACCGGGGATGAAATTCGCCGGGCCCTGGAAGTAGCTGTCCTGCTTGCGGAATTGATGGGTGATACCTATTTTCTTCAATTTTCCGGGCTGCGCTACGATTACAATCCACAAAACGCAGTATTCCTGACAATTCCTTTTCTTGATCTGCCTGTTCCCACTACACGAGCGGTGACCAGTGCTGAAATATACACAGGCGATGGAATACAGGGCTTTGATGATCAACTTTATGAGCCTGTGGAATGGGGAGACCAGGAGTTATACTCCCTTGTGACAGATTCTTATATTCTTTCCTTCCTGCCCATGGTAGGTGAAATGCTGCCCCAGCTTGACATTGTCTTGAAAGATGTAGAAGGAAAACCATTAGCTGAAGATCAATTGGACGAACTGATAGTATATATTGATGACTCTGAACTGAAAGTATGGAGAACCGTCCTGGAATATGCTGCTCGTCAGCCGGAAGGAGATTCAGGCCTGCCGGAGATCGATCCTTACTATGCTTCCGGTGCGGAAAGGATCAACCAGGTTCAGACTGTACCTCTGATTACATGGCCGATCTTAATTCTATTTTTTCTGGTTGTTGCCCTATATTTACTGATCAGGAAAATAAAGCACAGCAAAGCAAAGTATGGTCAGTAAAGGGTTCTGCTTTAAATGTACAATGGACATGTAGGCTTTGTTATGTTAACGTAACTTTTAGTAAATACCTGGCTTATTGAAGAAAACTGAAGAGAGTGTAAAGTGCAGGCATGTAAGTGCCGGTGAAGTGAGGGACTTTTACAGCAGGCAGCTGCAATTGAATATGGTCGAAACGAATTTTATCGAAAATAAGGAGCTGAATTAGATTGGATAATTTAGCCTGGATTGACGGTTCATACTGCAATCTTGCCGAGGCAAAAATCTCGATTGAAGACCGGGGATATTTGCTTGGCGACGGCGTTTACGAGGTTATCAGGGTTTATGAGGGAAAGCCCTTCTACCTGGATGCACACCTGGAGCGGCTGCAGCGCAGCGCTGAAGCAATAAGAATCGATCTGCCATACCAGTTAAGTGATATGAGCAGTACTGCCCTGGAGTTGGTTAATAAAAGCAGTTGTGTTGAAGGGTACATCTATATCCAATTGACCAGGGGCAGCGCCAAAAGAGATCATCTTTTTCCTGCTGATATTTCACCAACCCTGGTTATGTATACAAGAGGTCTTGAACCACTAGAGGCTGTTGAAGATATTCTACCGGTAAAAGCAGTGACTTTGCCGGACGAACGCTGGTTAAACTGTTACATCAAGAGTACCAACCTGCTTCCTAACCTGCTGGCCAGGCAGAAAGCAGCGGAAGCAGGCGCGGTGGAGGCAATTCTATATCGTCAGGATGAAACCGTAACTGAAGGAACGAGATCAAATATTTTTGCTCTTATAGATGGGCAGGTCAGAACTCACCCGGCTAACAAGCTTATTTTACCTGGGATTACCAGGGATATTGTTCTGTCTTTGCTGAAAGATCTATCCATACCTTTTTCTGAAAAGGCTTTTAGTATAAAGGAATTAAGCACGGCTGATGAGGTCTGGGCTACATCAACCACGATGGAAGTTAATCCGATTTTAGCTGTAGATGGAATTAACTTATCAGCAGCTCCTGGCCCGACTTGCCGCCGTATAATGGTGGCCTTCCGTGAAGTAATTGCAGATAATACTTAGGGAGATCATTTTAATGCAGGCAACTGTAAAAACTGTTTTGTCATACCTTGAAAAACTGGCCCCATTATCCATTGCCATGCCAGGTGATCCTGTCGGTTTACAACTAGGCAGCAACTCTGCAGAAATAAAAAAAATATTGGTAGCCCTTGATCCAGATCAGGCTGCTGTTAAAGAAGCCCTTTCCACAGGGGCAGAGCTACTTATTACGCACCACCCTTTATTTTATCAGAAATTGTCTTCAGTCAACGAAGATTTGCCCGTTGGGGCACTGGTTGCTGATGCGATTAGAAACAGGTTAAACATTTATAGCGCTCATACTAATTACGATATTGCACCTAAGGGTGTTACTTTCCAGCTGGCGGCCAGGCTTGGACTGCCTGCTGATAATGCCCGGGTGTTAGAAGTCACCGGAAGTGAAGAACTGCTGAAGCTTGTAGTTTTCGTGCCGGCCGGTCATGAAGATGCTGTTCGCGATGCCCTTGCGGTTGCCGGCGCCGGACAGGTCGGCAATTACAGCCATTGCATGTTCCAGGTCAGCGGTTACGGTACTTTTATGCCTGGAGCGGGAACGAATCCCTATATCGGTAGCAGAGGCCAACTTGAAAAAGCTGATGAATTAAGGATGGAAACTATCCTTCCCTCTACAAGGCGGTCAGCTGTAATTAAAAAAATGCTTGAGGCACATCCCTATGAAGAGGTTGCTTATGATTTATATCCTCTTGATTTGGAAGGAGAAACAATTGGCCTTGGTTTAATTATAAACCTGGAAGAAGCAATTAGTCTGGAACAGCTTGTAAAGCTTTGTCGTGAAAGACTTAATCCGAATAGTTTACGTTACTGGACTGGCAGCAAAGATCGTTTCAAAAAAATAGCTCTCTGTGGTGGAAGCGGCGGTTCATTAATTGATCAAGCTGTACGACAGGAGGCGGATCTTTTTATTTCCGGTGATTTCCGCTACCATGATTTGAAAAAGGCTGAGTTATCCAACTTGTCCCTGTTGGATGCAGGTCATGATGCTACTGAGTGGCCGGGTATTGTTTACCTGCAGCAATACCTTGAAAGGAAACTGCAGGGTGATGGCTATGAAACCGAAGTTTGCTTGCAAACTTCGAGCACGGCAAAATGGAACTGCTAAAGGGTAGGTAAAACCTACCCTTTTCTTTTGCAGTTATAACATGAAAGGATGTAAGCGCATGCAGCTAAAACTACTATGGGATCTACAGGAATTGGATCTGGAAATCAGGGCAACGGAGCAGCAAATTGAAGAAGCTCCTGCATTAAGTGGTGTGGATGAATCATTAACCAGGCTGGAAGAATTAAAGCAATCATTAACGGAAAAGGAGTTACTTTTTAAAGAAGATCAGAAAAAGCTAAAAAACCTGGAAATGCGCACACAAAAAATTGTCGATGATAGAGAAAACCTGAAAGAAAACATGTATGATGGAACGGTTAGCAGCGTTAAAGAGCTTGAACAAATGCATCGAAAGATGGAGCTATTGGCTGAAGAGAAGAACAGGCTGGAAGAAGAAATACTAATATTGATGGAGTCATTAGAAGAACAGGAAAGTTCTCTGGAGCAGCTGAAAAAAGAAGTAGAGGGTGCTTCCGGGGACCTCAGGGAAAAGGAAGCAATGCTTGAAAAAAAACTGGCCAGGTTGGAAGAAGAGCTGAAAGATCTTCAGGAAAAAAGATCTCTTCTGGCAGAGAAAGTTGAACCAAAATTTTTAGATAGGTACAATCTTTTAGCGGAGAAACACAAGGGTCAGCCTCTGGCCAGGGTTGAAGATGAAATTTGTGGTGGCTGCAGGGTCTTTATATCATCTGCTTTACGCGGTCATCTTTACAATCCCGAAGCAATGGTGTATTGTGAAAACTGTGGGCGTTTACTGGTTAAGTTTTAATAAAAGGGAAAAAATGCAATTGATAATAAAGTAAATGCAATTAAATATGTCTGAGTAGTTAAAACCTAAATAGCGGTTTACTCACAGTTGAAATACTGTTACAAGGTTAATTACGGAGGGATTATTTTGGCATCAAAAAAAGAAAAACCTAAAAAAGAGAGACCGAGAAATTTAAAAAATCAGCGTTGGGCAGGTATTGTAGCTGCAATTCTGGCTCTCGGTATGGTTGTTTCACTGGTCGGAGCATATATAGGACAGGCTGTCGGCGGAGGGGCGCCTTTACCGGACCAGCAGGCTGAGCCTGAACCTGAAGACTATCTTGACCATTATGAAGGCGAAGTAGAGCGCCTTGAGTCATATCTCGAAGAAAATGAGCCTACTGAAGCGATTTTGTTGGAACTGGCAGAGAATTACAGATATTTAAGTATTGTTCAACAGGTATTCTTTAATGATCAGGAAGCAATAGAGGAGTATGAAGGAAGAATGGTTTCCCTGTTTCAATCCCTGGTTGAGCTGGAGCCAGATAATCCTGGCTATCGCCTTGAGCTGATTAATTTATACCTGGAACAAAGAGCAAATGAAGAATTGGTTATTGACCAGGTTGAGATAGCAAGAGAATTGCTGCGTGATAATCCCGAGCCAATGCTGCATCTATCCCTGATTCAACTGCTTTCAACAGCGGGGAAAGATGAGCTTTTAGAAGAAGAAACAAGTTGGCTGCAGGATTACATGGCCCCGAGGGTGGCATCAGGACAGGCTGACAATGAAGAGCGCTTTTATTATGCTATCCTGCTTGGTGAATACCGGGGGGAAATTGATACTGCCAAAGATATTCTTGAAGAGGTTCTTGAAGAGGAAAGCGAAGATAGCGCGATTTATCAAAATGCCTTGACTTACCTCGAGTATTTCCGTGCAGAAAATGACGAACAGGAAATTATATTCGAGTAAAGTTAGGGAGGAAACTGCAAAACAGATGGAAAAAAAAGACTTACTGAGAACTTTTGAAGAGATACGCAATCGCCTGATTATTATAGTTGTTACAGTTTTCGTTTTTGCTGTAATTAGCTTTGCTTTTGCCGACTATATTCGGCAATTTCTTTTAATTCCCGCTAACCTTGCTTATCAAGATCTGGAGGCGCAGGATCATACTCTCCAGTTAATATTTCTAACTCCTTCTGAAGCACTTTTGGCCAACCTGCGCCTTGCTTTTATTAGCAGTGCAGCTGTAACCCTACCAATTATCCTCTATCAAGTGGTAGCTGTTGCAATGACTGTAGTTGGGCGGAATAAAAAAGCGGCAGTACTACTAACGATTATTATGTATATGCTTTTTGGTCTTGGCACTTCATTTGCTTATTTTGTTGTTTTACCCTTTGCCCTGAACTTTTTTATCGGTTTCTCAGGAGCAGATCTGGTTCCGAATTTCAGTATAGCTCGTTACCTGACATTCACCACTTCATTCATGTTCTCTTTCGGGCTGGTTTTTCAGATGCCTGTTTTGTTCTGGTTCCTGGGCAGCATTGGTCTCATTACCACGACATTTTTACGCCGCAACCGAAAATTTGCTCTGTTAATAATAATTATTTTTGCTTCTGTTTTAACGCCTCCTGATATTTTTTCGCAGATCTTAATGGCGATACCGTTAATGCTGCTTTATGAACTGGGTATCTTTATGGTATACCTTGCCTGGCGAAAAAAGGAACAACCTGAAATGTCTTCTGACCAGTCTGCAAGTTAATTTGTTAATAAAGTAAATATCTGTAGTACTTTCTGAAAGGCAGTAGATTATTGTGAAAATTGCTGGTGATGGTGAATATAGAGGAGAAACATTAAATGGTCTTCCTCATGGAAAGGGAACTGTTACCTGGCCTGATGGCAGCAGGTACAGCGGTGACTGGAAAGCAGGTCTTTTCCATGGTGAAGGTACTTTTACATGGTCGAACGGAGATAAATATGAAGGACACTGGCAGGAAGACCGCATGCATGGAAGAGGTACTTACCTCTTTGCTGACTGGCGCAAGTATGTAGGAGAATGGAATAATGACCAGATGCACGGACTTGGTACTTATTATTGGCCAAGTGGAGAAAAGTACGAAGGTGAGTTTGTTAATGGTTTGTACGAGGGTCAGGGAACTTATACCTGGCCTGACGGTAGAACATATAGCGGACAGTGGAAAAGTGCCATGCGTCATGGTGAAGGCAAGATGACCTGGCCTGACGGACGAACATATAGTGGTCAATGGGTTATGGATCAAAGGGAAGGTCAGGGTGTGCAAGTCTGGCCTGACGGTCGAAAATACGAAGGACTATGGAAAGCAAACCTGATGCATGGTAATGGCAAATTTACTTTTAATGATGGCTCATGTTATGAGGATGAATTTAATGAAGGGTTTTTCAGTGATAAAGGTAAATTTATTTTTGCCGACGGCGCCCGGTATAAGGGCTCCCTGAAAGAAGGTCTTCCCCATGGTGCAGGCAGCGCCTTTTATCCTGGTGGGACTGAGTTTAAAGGTAATTTTGATCATGGCCGTGATAGTGGCAGGGGTGTATGTATTTATCCGAATGGGATAAGGTACAGTGGAGAAACTAAAAATAAAAGGCCACATGGTGAAGGAAGACTTGATTATGAAGACGGCTCGGCTTTTGTCGGTTTTTTTGAAGAAGGCAGCCCTACAGAAAATGGAATATTTTACTTTGCTGATGGGGCAAAATACAGCGGTGAATTGGAGAAGGGCCGTCCGCATGGAAAAGGGATAGTAGTAGCTACTGATGGAGCTAAATATGAAGGTGAATTTAAAGATGCCAGAAGAAACGGTAGAGGTTTTCAGCGCTGGTCTGATGGCGAAGAGTATAATGGGCAGTGGATCAACGACCAAATGGATGGTCACGGTGTTTTTGTTGCAGCCGATGGTACGCGCTATGAAGGTGGTTTTAAAAAGGGATTGTGGAATGGTGAAGGCATTTTAAAACGGTCTGACGGCTCAGTTTTCCAGGGCAAGTGGAAAGATGGGCGTCTGCATGGGCAAGGTACATGTAAATATGCCAGGGGTGGTAGTTACGAAGGAGATTTATATTTTGGCAAATATCATGGACGCGGTGTTCGGACCTGGCCCGGTGGAAGCCGGTATGCCGGACGCTGGTGGAAAAACATGCGTCATGGGTATGGCACATATTTATCAACTGTCGGGGATGAATTCAGAGGGCAATGGTTATTTGATCGTAAGTGTGGACGTTTTAAATTAAAAAAAGCAAACGGTGAAGCTAGTATGGGTGTGTGGGTTTTAAATCTCGGGCCATACTTATTAAAGGATTTATAATATAAGGATAGTGCTATTTAAGGAATAAATTTTAAGGTTGAAAAGGAATAGAAAGTTTCTATATTATGTTTAAGTAGTTACATTTAAGGCTGATATGAATTGAACTTATATTAAGCCTCTAAGTTTGACAAGTAAAAATGCTCATGGTAGCATTTTGGTGCATACTTCCCTTAAATATCAGTGAAAGGAGTTAATTAAATTGGTTTCTGAAAATGAACAGAAGTTATATGATCTTTTAGAGCAGCTTGATATCTCTTACAAACGTTATGAACACCCGCCGGTTTATACAGTTGATGAAGCAAAACAGTACTGGCAGGATATTGAAGGTGCTCATTCCAAAAACTTGTTTTTGCGTAATAATAAAGGTAACCGTCACTACCTGGTTATACTGGAAGAATCAAAAAAGGCTGATATTAAGGAATTGTCAGCTAAGCTCGCTGCCGGGAAACTGAGCTTTGCTTCAGAAAGGCGTTTGATGGAGCATCTGGGGCTGGAAACCGGTGCAGTTTCGCCATTTGGCCTGATTAATGATGACAAGAAAGCAGTAACCGTTGCTATAGATCGCGATCTGAAAAAAGCGGGTACTGTCAACTTTCATCCTAATGTTAATACCGCAACTATTAGTTTGTCATTTAGTGATTTTGAGAAGTTTTTAGAGCACTGTGGTAATGAGGTCATGTTTTTTTAGGAGGTCAGCACTTGAAAGAGTTGAGAAGTATTCAGGGCTTTCTTCAGCAGGTAACCGCTGCCTTTGCCGGTGTGGTTGAAATAGAAATTGGCCTGATCAGTAAGGATCTTGAAGTAATCGCAGGAAGCGGTTATTTTGAAAAAGAAGTTGGCGCCAAATATGATGAGGGCTGCATGACTCACAGACTAATTTCCTCTGCTAACGAAGAATCCATCCTGGTTGAAAATACAGCCCGGGCAGTTTGCTGTAGAGACTGTGATTACTCTAAAAACTGTACTGTGCTGGCTTTTCTGATGCAGCCGATCATCTTTAATGAAAAGAAAATCGGAACAATTTCGTTGCTTGCTTTAACGGAGCAGCACAGGCGTAAACTGCTAAACCAGTATGATAAAATGCAGAATTTCCTTAATAAGCTCTGTAATATTATTGTAATGTCCCTGAACGAGAAAAAAATGGAATCTAAGGTTGCCAGCCTTATGAATCAGTTTAAAGATGTGATTAACTCTGTTTATGAAGGGGTAATTGCTATTAACTCACAAGGAGTAATTACCAACATCAACCTGGCAGCGGAAGAGATTCTTGAGTTAAAGCATAACCGCTTAATTGGCGATCATATCAATAAAATTTTCCCTGATTTTAAAGTTGACGATGTTATCAATATGAAATATGAAGTGGGCAGTGAGCAGTATTATGGAAAAGAAATTAGTTATAAAGATTCTGACAATGAAGAACTGCGCCTGTTTTATAACATAACCCTGATGTATGAAGAAGACAAGGTTTCCGGTGCCGTCTTGTCATTCCGCCGCAGGGAAGAAGTTGAAGAAATGGCTACCCGGATTATGAAGGAAAACAAGAAAACGACCTTTTCAGGCATAATCGGAGCCAGCAGCGAGATCAACGAAATCAAAAATAAGATGAAAATGATTGCTTCAACCGACTCTACAG
>PXFD01000154.1 GCA_003564505.1 Syntrophomonadaceae bacterium | reverse complement strand
TCTAACCTGCCTGCACCTGTCCTGGACATGGTGCCATAAACCTTCCCTGTCACCCTGCTCCATTTCCGGTATCGCCAGCTGATTATCATCGTTGCCGAGGATCAAAACCAGCTCAGCCCCACTCTCTTTTATTTCTCTGCAGTACTCTTTTATGCGGGAAATATACTTGACCTGGGGCAAAATACCATTATACTTGGGCAGCAGATCCCCAGCAATCAGGACCAGATCCGGCTTTTGTTCGCAAACTGCCTCAACCAGATGCTCCCAATGCTGTTCAGACTGGTGCACATCAGCTAAAGCTATTACTTTCATGCAAATTAACCCCCTTACTATCGGTACCATTAACTAAGCTACTTAAATTATATCCATGCAAACTTGTAAGGGCAAAATTTTGTCCTCACTATTGGCATGGCAATTGGCATAATATATAATATAAAAATCGTAATTATGATCGATTTAGGAGTGAATAACAATTAATAAACTTAACTCTGTAAGAAATAATACAGAATCGGACAAAACAGCGCAACAAATCAATAAGCAGGGGTGGATTGTTACTTTTTCAGGAACAGGTGTCAACCTGGCTCTTGGCATTTTATATTCCTGGAGCATTATCGCCGCTTATTTAAGAGATGAGCAGGGTTGGACCGCAATCGATGCCCAGGTTCCATATATGATTGCCTGTGGCATATTCGCTTTGCTGATGGTCCCTGGAGGCCGCATCCAGGATTCAATCGGCCCTAAAAAAGTTATCATTGCTGCCGCACTTTTTGCCGGGATAGGATTAATCGGTTCAGGTTTTCTTATCAGCGTTCTCGGTTTAAGCCTCTTTTTCGGACTGCTTTTTGGCACAGCCATGGGCCTGGGCTATTCATCAACCACTCCTCCGGCTATCAAGTGGTTCGGCCCCGAAAAGAGAGGGTTAATTGCCGGCATTGTAGTAAGCGGATTTGGGCTGGCCTCTGTATATGCCGCTCCCCTGACAAACAACCTGTTGAATATTTACGGCCTGGAAAGTACTTTTTTTATCCTCGGAGCAGCATTCTTTGTCATCATACTTCTCCTGGCCCAGTTAATAAATAATCCCCCTGCTAATTATATTCCCCCAGGCAACAATATACAGGCCCCTGATGTGCAAATGGTGGAAAAGGAAAAATGCCGCAAGGAAAATTTTGAATGGCATGAAATGGTCAGAACACCCCAGTTTTACCTGCTCTGGTTAATTTTTTGCTTCGGTTCCCTGGCCGGGTTAATGATTATCGGCCAGCTTTCCAGCATTGTCTATGAACAGTCTGGATTAGCCCTTGGCTTTATTCTTGTTGCCCTGCTTGCCGTGTTTAATGCCAGCGGCAGGATCATCGGCGGAATAATGTTCGACAAACTCGGCCGCACCCCGACCCTGGTTGTTATCTTTGCTGCACAGGCTATAAATTTTCTGCTTTTCAGCACCTTCAGCAGCCTTCCCACCCTGGTGATCGGAACAATGGTCGCCGGCTTCTGTTACGGAGCCTGCCTTTCTATTTTCCCCACGGTAACCGCCCTGCTTTATGGAGTAAAAAATCTTGGCGTTAACTACGGACTTGTTTTCACTTCATGGGGTGCAGGCGGTGTTTTCGGAGGCTTAATTGGCGGCATGGTCCGTGATATAACCGGATCCTACACCACTGCATTCCTTGCTGCTTCCGCCCTTTGTTTTATAAGCATTGGCCTGGCCCTGTTAATCAAAACCCCCGAAAAGCGTTGCGATTAAGCAGCCTTTAATGTAAAGGAAGGTGCCTTCTTGAATAATCTTGACCAAAAAATCGAAGAAGTGGAAAGAAAAATTAATGACATCAAGGCACGCTGGCCCTTTCACACCCCAAAGGTGTCCATGGTCCAGGAACTTGAAGACCTTGAGCTTGAACTAAAAGAATTAAAAGAACAGAATAAAAGCCAATAATATTTAAATTCACTTTTTGCCCAGTAGATAGTGGCTGACAAACCATTCATTACCATTTCTGAAACCGAAAAATTCTGCACAGGCAAGAAAAAAAAGTCGCCAGTAATTCCACCATTTTTCTGCCTGGTCTTTCCCGTAGGTTTCTATAAAAAGGGGATAGATATGTTCTTTTTGCCGATCCATCTTTTGCAACCAGGCTTCAAGGGTATAGCGGTAATGCATTCCGGAAACAGCCCACTGCTCCTCCAGGAAAAATTTATCCAGGAAATAATGAAGCAGATCCTGGCTGGGCATAGTTCCACCGGTAAAGAAATGTCGGGCCATCCAGTCTCCTTCACCCCGGTCTTCATATAAAAAGGGGTAAGTATGATGGCTGAAAATATGAATAAATAGCTTGCCCCCTGGTTTGATGAACCCGGCCACTTTCTTCAAAAGGGCCTGATAATTTCTCATATGCTCAAACATTTCTACGGTTATGACCCGATCAAACTTCTGAGGCAGTTCCAGCTCATTCATATCAGCCTTAATCGCAGTAAGATTTTCATAACCTAAACTTGCCGCCTCACTTTGAATATGCCCTATCTGTGGACTAGAGTTTGAAACTGCCGTTATTAATGCTCCGGGGTATTCACGAGCCATATATAATGCAGCAGAACCCCAACCGCAGCCTAAATCTAAAATGTGCTGCCCTTCTTTCACCCCGGCCCTCTGGCAGGTCAGCTGCAGCATATCATTTTCAGATCGGTCAAGTTCTTTGTAAGCCCTGTTTATTTCAACATTTTCGGACCAGTAGCCGCAGCTGTACTTAAGCATTTTACCCAGCACTGCTTTAAAAAATTCCGGGGGCAGCTCATAATGCTGCTCATTGGCCTGGTCAGTATGAATAGCAATTTCCTGCTGCCCGAGACTTTTAGCAAAATCGGCAATATAGGCCTGGCGTTCTTCAACATCATTAATTCTCTGAATACTGACTTTACGTCTCAAAGCGGCCCGCACAGTCATTCTAACTAAAATATCCGGCCAGCTTCGGGCCAGCAGCTGATCTAATTTCATAGCGCCCCCTTGATAAGGTATTCTTAATTATTCCGATTTTATTATAGATTTAAACCAGGTTTTTTAAATAAGGTGCCAGCAGGCTCCTCAGAAAAACAGCTACCAGGGCGCCGACCAGGGAAAAACCTGCTCCCGGATAGGCACTTTCAACATTTGGAGCCAGCGATAAACCAAGCGCCACGCCGGCTGCCGGAGGATGCTCAGTATCGGTAATTACCATGAACAGGGCGGAAAGGCCGACAGCTAAACCGCCGCCCAGGCTTTGTGAAACAGTATATATACAAAACAAGCCGACTGTAACGCAGATCAGGTAAGAACCAATAATATTACGGTTACTGGCCGTCCTGTTTCCTGGCAGAGCAAAAATAGTAAAAAAAGTAGAACCAACCCCGGCCAAAATAATCAGCTGGATCATTTCCAAGAATACATAAAGTACAGCAAAAGTAATCAATCCGGCTGCTGCGCTCTGCCAGAGATAGTTAAACCATCTTTCCTGCAAGTTTTTACTTAGAATATAAACATTGTCGTCCTCAGCGCTCTTGACCAGTGAAAAATCATCGTTTTCCCTGCGTTTCATAAAATTCACCTCGGAAGTCTATTCTCAATATGGCTTGCTTAATCCTGCAGGGCCAGCTCCGCAGCCCTGCGGGCATGAATTTCCGTGGTGTCAAAGAGGGGAACATCTGTCTGATCCGGACCGATTAGCATTGATATTTCCGTACAGCCTAGAATTACTCCCGATGCACCCTGACCGGCCAGATCTTCTATGATTTTTTGATACTGCCGGCGCGACCGCTCAAGAACCTGCCCCTGGCAAAGCTGATCGAAAATCACATCATGGACCAGCTGCCTTTCTTTTTCATCCGGTATAACTACTTCAAGGTCGCAGTTTCGGCAGAGGCGTTTTTTATAAAAGTCATCTTCCATGGTAAAAGCCGTGCCAATTAATCCCACTTTGGCGATGCCCTCGCTGCGCACCGCTTCGGCGGTGGGGTCGGCAATATGCAGCAGTGGAACTTCCACTGCACTTTCAACAACTTCTGCTACTTTATGCATCGTGTTTGTGGCGATCACCAGGAAATCAGCCCCTGCTTTCTCCAGGCTTTTGCCGGCACCGGCCAGATCTACACCCGCTTCTTCCCACCTGCCTGCCTTCTGCAGCTGACTGATTTGATCAAAATTAAAACTGTATAAAAGAACCCGGGCAGAATTTAATCCACCCAGGCGCTCATAAACCACTCTGTTTATAATACGGTAGTAAGTTGCTGTTGACTCCCAGCTCATGCCGCCAATAATGCCGATAGTTTTCATAAACTCACTCCTATAAATAAAATACCGGGACAATACCCTGCCCCGGTATGATTTGCTAGTTCGACTAAAACTCCAGACGACCTTGCTGCTTAACTGCTTTGACAGTAGATCACTTCAAAATAACACTTTTTGCAGTGATAATTACAGGGATGTCTGGTTCCGTTACGCAAGCAGGGGTAATTATTAATCTTCATTTTTACCATGCCGGTAAGCTGTGCATTATTTTTCAGCCTTTTCGTTTTGATTTTCATTATTGATGGCTCCTTCATAAAAGGTAGATTTCTTTTTACTACTTTGTTTTAAAGATCTTTAATAGATATTATTGCAAAGGCTTGCTTTATTGTAAAGTCTTTTTTTAGCATGTTCAGTAATTTGAGTTCACG
>PXFD01000153.1 GCA_003564505.1 Syntrophomonadaceae bacterium | reverse complement strand
CTTTTATTATACACCCTGCCGGGGCAAAATAAAAGGCCGGATGAAAATTACAGCGGAAGGATTTTGAAAGAGCGCTGTAGAAATTTCTTTTTATAAAGAGAAGGAGGAATAAAAGGATGCAAAAACCGCTGGCAGGGATAAAAGTTGTTGATTTGAGCCGTTTCATTGCCGGTCCTTACTGCACGATGAAGCTGGGAGATATGGGCGCAGAGGTAATCAAAATCGAAACACCCGAGAGAGGTGATGATTCCAGGGCTCTCGGGCCGCCATTTCTTAATGGCGAATCAGCCTACTACATGTCCTTTAACCGCAATAAAAAAAGTGTCACCCTGAACCTGAGGGAAGAAAAGGGCAAGGAAATCCTGCGTAAATTAATCAGCGAAGCCGATATATTTATAGAAAATTTCCGAATCGGTGTAACTGAAAAAATGGGACTCACTTACGATGATGTGAAAAAGTTAAAAGAAGATATCATCTATTGTTCGGTGACCGGATACGGCCACAACAGTCCCTACCGGGAAAAACCGAGCTTTGACGTAATGATCCAGGGAGAAGCCGGGCTGATGAGTATCACCGGTTTTCCGGAAGGTCCACCGCAGCGGGTTGGTGTTGCTATCGCTGATATACTGGGCGGTTTTCATGCCGTTGAAGGTATTCTCCTGGCGCTGCTGGTGCGCAACCAGACCGGAAAGGGGCAGTTTGTTGATGTATCCTTGATGGACTCAATTATTTCCATCCTCACCTACCAGGCCGGTAATTTCCTGGCCACAGGTGACGCCCCGCAGCGGGTCGGTAATCGTCACCCCATGATCACACCTTACGAGAGTTTTGAAACAAAAGACGGTTACGTAATTTTTGCCGTGGGCAACCAGAGGCTCTGGGAAAACTTTATTAAAGTGCTCGGCCGGGAAGATCTGAATGAAGATCCCCGCTTTGCCGATATGAAGTCACGTAATCAGAACCCTGCTGAACTAAAAGAGATCTTAGAGGAGATTACCAGGACTAAGAATACGGAAGAATGGGTAAAAATCATGGAGAAAGAGGGAGTGCCCTGCGGGCGGATCCGAACCCTGGACCAGGTCTTGACCGATCCGCATGTAGATATCCGGGAAATGGTGCTTGAAAAAGAACATCCCACCGCCGGAATGATCAAGCTAACCGGCGTACCGACAAAACTTTCACTGACTCCCGGTGAAGTTTCGGCAGTCCCGCCAACCCTGGGACAGCATACGGACGAGGTTTTATCTGAACTGGGCTACTCCGAAGATGACATAAAAGGGTTTCGTGATCAAAAGATCGTTTGAGATTACGGGTGAATTAAATTGAGAGAGGCATCCTCAACATGGTATGCAGCGGATCTAGAACGTTACAACAGTGAATACAGGGTTAACCTGCTGTCTATCCACAAAGAAATTATAAACTTACAAGTGGAAAGTTGGCCGCACCTGTTGATGGTGGCAAAATCGGAGTTCGAGAGAGGTCCCTGCACCATTGGACTTGATCATGAATCTTTTGCTGAGCTAGGGAATATGGTGAAAAATGCAGCTGAAATCACCTTCAATAATCATGCTTTAAAATTTTCTTCTGGATACAACAGGCATTCAATCAACTGGCGCGAAGGGGAGAGGCTATCCTTCGCGCCTTTAAAAATTGACAACCTGGATCACGATAAGGCCTTATCAGCCGTAAAGCAGTATATTTACGCCCTGGGAAAGGTAGAACTTAATACACCCAGCGCAGTATTGCTTGATATGGGTGGTGGATCAGAGTACTTCCGGTTAGAAATAAAGAAGTATTTCCCTGTAATAATTAAATTCATGCTCCTGAAAAATGAGCAGGAATTCATGAATGCCTGTCGAAAAATAATCGGAATGGGCCACGGCTCATCACCAGGCGGAGATGATTTAATTTGTGGAGCACTGCTGGCCTATCATCACCTCGTAGCAGATCAACTGTTCATTGATAATATATCAGCTGAAATGAAAGAGGCAGCCGGAAAAACCAGCCTGATGGGTGGCCATATGCTTGAAATTGGCCGCTTAGGCCTTACCCCAGAGTTATTTCAGGCTTTAATTACCTCCATCAGCAAGGGCAGTTTTGAGCCTGATCTACTGACCAGGGCCACTCAAATCGGCAATTCAACCGGAATAGAGCTTATGGTTGCCCTGGTTGCCTTTGCTGAAAACTATGTAAAGTTTAAAAGAAGGGAACTGTGATTTAGATAATAAATACAAATAATAACCTACAAAATTATATAATATCCATAAAGGTATTTTAATTAATGCATTGAATTTACTTAATTAATAGAATAATATATATTTAAGCTCTTTTATTATGATAGATTAGAAAATTAATTTCTCAGGAGGTGATACAAGAAATCTATAAATAATCATAGCAAGACTATATCTCTAATTAGAAAGGATGGTAGAAAAAAACATGAACGTTGAGCGTAAAATGCAATACACCCTGGAAGATGTGCCCAAGCCATTTGGAAAAGCATTCTTCCTGGGCGCACAGCACGTTTTGACAATGTTCGGTGCTACTGTATCGGTTCCGCTGTTGCTTGGTCCGGTTATGGAAATGAGCCCGGAACAAATTGCCCTGCTGGTTTCCGCTGTTATGCTGGCTTCCGGTGTAGCAACTTTCCTGCAGGTTAACTTCGGAACCAGGCTGCCAATTGTCCAGGGGGTTTCATTTGCTTTCCTGGGTCCATTCTTTGGTATTATCGGTGCCGTCGGAGCAATGGGTCCGGCCGTGACCATGCAGCATATCGCAGGGGCGATTATGCTCGGGGCGCTGGTCGAAGTTATTATTGGATTCACTGGTATTATCGGTAAACTGCAAAAGTTCGTCAGTCCCGTTGTTATCGGCCCGGTTATTGCCCTGATCGGTTTATCACTCTGGTATGTCGGCGCACCAGACGCTGCCACAAATGTATTGCTATCAACTACAGTAATCGCTTTAACCTTTATTTTCGCTCTTATCCTTGGACCAAAAAGGCCATTTTTCTCTTTGTTTCCGGTTTTGCTGGCGGTAGTAATAGCCTGGACCCTCGGGTTAATTTTATCGCTTTCCGGTGTTTATGCACCCGGTGATCCCGGGTACATTGATCTATCAGCTGTAGCGGTAGCGCCATGGTTCAGGGTTAACCTGATCTTCCCATGGGGTATGCCCCAGTTTGATGTCGGTTTCTTCCTGGTAATTTTGGCCGGCTATCTTGCTTCAATGATCGAATCTTACGGCGACTACCATGCTATAAACCAGGCTTGCGAAGGACCTCCGCTGACAGAGCAGCAGGTCAGCCGCGGTATCGGTTTTGAGGGTGTCGGCTGTTTCTTAAGCGGTGTATTCGGAGGATTCTCCAGCACCAGTTACACCGAAAACATCGGCCTGGTCGGTTTAACCAGGGTAGCAAGCCGTTATGTTGTTAATATCGGCGTGGTTGTCCTTATTTTCCTCGGCATTTTCGGCAAGTTCGGTGCTGTTGTATCAAGTATTCCCACACCGATCGTCGGCGGATTATACTGCGCACTGTTTGGCCTGATTGCTTCAATCGGGCTCAGCAACTCTGCCAGGGCCGACCTTTCTTCAATGCGTAACCAGATGATCATGGGCTTCTGCCTTTTCATGGGTATATCCGTTCCCGGTATCTTTAACGGAACCCACCTGTCAGACCCCATGGCCCTGCAGTTCGACTGGGCTCCATGGTTATCTAACATTATCAACATTGTCGGTTCAACCGGTATGGCTGTAGCAGCTATTTTCGGCTTGATCCTGGATAATGTAATCCCCGGCACCCAGGAAGAGCGCGGGTTAGCGCACGACCACAGGTACGGGCCACCCAAACCGGGTGATTTCCCGCACGTATAAATCATCAGTGTTTTTTAAGCAACACAGAAAAGGCTGTCCCGGATTGGTTTCCGGGCAGCCTTTTTTTGTTACACAGTGCAAGATTCTTCAGCAGGCGGGATACTTGCTTCACAAAGTAAAATACTTGCTGTTAAACAGCGCTGTTCTTGAATAGCTTGAGAATATTGACAGCTATTTCAAGGTTTAAAGCATCATCTGGGTTATCCAGGCTAATCCCGGCCAGCTCTTCAATTTTCTTGATCCGGTACAGGACAGTATTGTAATGGGTGTACATCTTGGAGGATGTTAGTTTCAGATTGCGGTTGTTTTCATAATAGGTTTCAAGGGTTTTAATCAGCTCACCTTTTTTGTTCCGGTCGTATTCAAAAACAGGCTGCAGCAGATCTTCAATAAACTTTTCCAGCTCGCTGCGATTTTTCTCGCTTAATATTTTATAGAACCCGAGACTGTCAAAGAATATTACCTGAACTGTATCTGATAGCTGGGCAATCTTTAACGCTTCCCGCGCATCTTCATAACTGCGGCTGATCATCGATATGTCATCATTAACCCTGCCGACGCCGATATTAATATTGGTTCCCAGTTTAGTTGAGTCTATTAAGTACCTGGCCAATTTTGTTACCGTATCCTTGAGTTCGTTTTTCTGCTGGCTGTCGGCACTTAGTATAATAACAATATTGTTTCCTTTAAATCCGGCGATATAGTTGCTCATGTTCTGCTGCCTAAAAAAATCACTGATAGTTCTCAGTAAATCTTCCCTGGATCGCGTACCGTTCATGTTCATATAGTTTTCTATATCTTTCATTTCATTTAAACTGCTGCTATTGATAATAATTACCGTTGTTG
>PXFD01000056.1 GCA_003564505.1 Syntrophomonadaceae bacterium | reverse complement strand
GCTCTTTTGCGTTTTGACAGTTTGCGAACCACTAAAACAATTATTAAGGTTATAAATGCGAGGAGAATTAAAACTGGCAGCAGCGCTGAAAAGGCAATTATAGTAATTGAGGTGGCATTGAGGATAAAGTTAACACTACCGGTAAAGGTTTGAACGATCCTGGTCCAGAGTCCTTCAAATGGGCCGGTTGTCAATTCACCAGTGGGGATTGCTTCCTCACGCAGGTTTACTTGAATAGTAGCCAGGGAAACCAGGTCATCCAGGCGATTCAACTGAGCGGTCATTGATTCAATTTCTCCCCGTACCCGGTATAGTTCCCTTTCTATTTCCAAAACATCTTCAACTGTTTCAGCCATTTCAAGGATCTCTATTAGTCTTTCTTCCTGGGCTTTCTGGTTATTTAACCTTGATTCTAAATCAACATATTGCATAGTAACGTCGTCACTGCCGGTTTGGATGTTACGAGCCTTGCCCAGAGTTTCTAACTCGTCCATAACCCGACTAAAGTTGTTTTCTGGAATTCTCAGGGTCAGGTTTGCTGCATATTGCCCTTCTCTCATTTCATAGATATTAGAGTTACTGATAACTCCCCCGGCTTCTTCTGCAATGCTGTGAATATCCCTGATTTTTTCTCTTGTGTCTGATACGGTTAGCTCTATTGAGCCGTTTCTGATCACATGCCTGACGTGGCTCTCACCGGCAACTTCACCGTTAGTATAGGTTTTGTAATCTGTATCAGTTGCTTCCATGGCTGTTCTTTCTTCCGGTGCCGGGGCATAATCAACTGCTACATCTTCAACTGCAGCCTCATCTGTCCCCATATAGTATGCAGGCGCAGCACAGGAAGATATTACAAGCAAGCTAAAACCGATTAACACCATCAATAAAATTTTTGGTCTTAATATTTGTTTTCTCATATTGTAACCCCCATTTTTAATTCTCAACTACTACTTAGCCTGAACGAACTGTGAGCATAGTTTTTTTTATCAGGCTTGGCAGTTACTATTATGACAAGAAAGGGGTTGAATCGGTTCCCGAAAAAAAGAAGTAAACTAGATAACCCTATGGCCTAATCCAATAGCCACATCATTGCGGTGTAATAAACCGATCCCGAAAAAAATAGCCACCGCAACATGAGTGCCGCCCCTGGCAATACCTACTTTGCCGCCTACATTGAGCCCCAGGGCCTTGGGCATGATTTGCACTAGGGCTTCCCGGGTTGCCCCGGCAACTGCTCCGTCTGAATGGCTTGAATCATCAATAATACCCTCTCGTTTAGACGCAACTACAGCTCTCTCTACAACTTTTTGCAGTGAGCTTAAAAACTCCCCTCCATAATCAACAGCGAGGGATTGAATCCCCCCGCCAAGATGTTCTTCTTTCATGGCCAGTTCTTCTTCCCTGGTGGCGGTCATGGCAATCTTAATTGCGGCTTCAGCAACTGTCCGGCTTTCCATAGCAGTTTTCACCCCGGTAGAAAAATTTATAGATTAATTATCCCCTTTTGAGCTTAAAAGGGCAAGTTTAATTTAACATACTCTATAGGAGCAAGCTTAATTTGTGATATAATTTTAATGGAGGTTAAATTAATGAAAGAAAACTACTGCAGCAACTGCGGTCAGGAATTTAAGCCAGGCGATCTTACTGTTCGCTGTCGGCTTTGTATGCGTAATTACCACGGCAGCTGCTGGGAAAAAACGAAGGGCTGCACAACCTGGGCCTGTGCCGGGAAGCCGACCCTCGAAGATAATGAAATACCTATTTCATATAAACGCTGTCAATTTTGTGGCGAAAAGATTGTCAGCTTTGCAACAAAATGCCGTTACTGTCGTTCTTCGCTTGAACCACCTGAAGCAGTCTTGGAGGATAAAACCAAAAAAAAGGAAAGGTCTGCCGGTGACGCTATCAGGAAGGATCCCATCCTCTCAAGCTTACTTAATCTGATTTTCCCGGGTGCAGGCTACATGTACCTGGGCCTTTTCAGTAAAGGTTTATTCTGGTTTTTAATTGCTATTGCCGCTTGGTTTTTCACCCGTGCCCTTGGCTTAGTAGCTGTTTACCTGTGGGTGATGTACGACTCACCGCGTCTTGCTGTTAAAATGAACAAAGGTCAGGACCCAAATAACAAAACAGCGCAGAGTCCTTAAAGTGTCCTGTTTTATTTGTTTAAAATAAACCAGGCTCTTCGAATAATGAAGAGCCTGGTATAATCGGCAAGATGTTTTAATGTTATAGGGTTTTACCAGCTGATTATTAAACGCTCATATTGCTGTGCTTACTCCGAACGAATCCTTCTTGCTGTGCGCATTCCGGGCAGATTCCGTAAAAGTCAAGCCTGTGTCCTTCTACCCTGTATCCTGTGCTTTGACTGACCTCTTCATTTAAGGTCTCAAATAGCTCAACAGGTATATCGTCAATCGCCCCGCATTCATTGCACAAAAAGTGATAATGATGTTCGGTGTTGGCATCATAGCGATCAAAACTGCTGCCTGCTTCGATTTTTTGAATCAAGTTCTGATCGAGCAGGATATTAATATTTCTATAAACCGTTCCCATACTCAGGTTGGAAAATTCCGGTTTCAATTGATCATAAATCCAGCTGGCAGTTGGATGCTTATCAGTATTCTGCAGCAGTTTGTAAATATGCTCCCTTTGTCTGCTTCTTTTGTACCTGCGTTTGTTCATTCTGCTATCCCTGATTTCTAGTTGATAGTATTCTTATAGTAATCATATCTTCCTTTGCTCAATCGGTCAAGCCTTAGAACCATGATGTAAAAATGATGCCCAGGATAGTGCCGGCAAATATTCCAAAAATAGATAGGTGGGAACCTGCGCTTTTATATGCATCCGGAATCAGTTCATCACAGACAATATAGAGCATGGCACCACCGGCAAAGCCCAGTGATGCTCCTAAAATAAAAGGCGATATGCTGCTGATGGCTGCTCCTATAAAAGCGCCAATGCCCATGGGGGCTCCGGCTAGAGCGGTCACCAAAATTACTTTTTTATAATTAAACCCACCCTGCTGTAAAGGTGCGGCTACAGCCATACCTTCGGGGATGTTATGTAAGGCAATTAAAACAGTCAGGGACATGCCAAGTTCGGTTGAACCGACAAACCCGCTGCCGATGGCAATGCCTTCCGGAAAATTATGAAGGCCAATACCCAGGGCAAGAAGTGTTCCTTTTTTTAGGTAACCACCGAATATATTGTCTTCCGGCGAAACAGGGTGGTGGTGAGGCAGCACCTGGTCAAGCAGGTAGAAGACTGCCATACCGAGGGTAATACCTAAAATTGCGGCCCAGTAACCACTGTAATCGATTGCTTCTTCTACCAGCTCTAAAAAAATAATTGACAGCATAACTCCCGCGGCAAAGGCCAGGATTGTTCCTGTAAAGCGTGGCGAGGGTTTTTTCACAACAATTGAAATCAGCCCGCCTGTACCGGTGCCGATTACACCTGCTAACATGCCCAGTGCTCCTATTTCCCACCAGCTCATTTGTATCACTCCCTGTATAATTAAATGTAGCCGGGAGGCGGGGTAACTGCTATGCCTGTTTTCGTTGTACTATGTAGCAAGTACCCCGTCCCCCTGCTAAAAGAAAACTTTCGAATTAAAGAAATCCCCGGTTGGGGATTTCTTTAATTCATTTTTTGGATAATTTTGAGAGATATTGTTTGCCAAATAGCGACAGGTTATACTTGCCTTTAGCCCATGCTTACTTTTTCACTGTTATCCCATAAGCCGTGTATGTTACAGTAGCTCATAGCTACCAGGTCACCCGGTTTTTCCAGGGTTACGGTTGTTACCACTTTAGGCTCACACTTGGCGCTACCGGCATTTGCTCCCTCTACAGACTCGCCGTGTGCTTCAAACTGGAATGTTCCCATATGGACAATGAACTTTTCACCTTCCGGCTTGAAATAAAGCTGAATGTTACGGATATGGTGTTCCGTTGTATGAGGGTGAGCAATTTCTGCTCCAACACTTAACTGGACTTCAAAAGGTTCACCTTTTTTTGGGGCACCCTTCACCTCAATTACCGGGACATGCTTTTCTGCTTTCCAATCAGCTGACTGGACATGTTCTCCAATTACACCCATTGTTCAATTCCTCCTCCTTATTTCTTTAAAATGGCTTTGTATTTATATATTCTCCATAGAATTGATTCCTCCTTTTTTTTAATCGTAGATAATTCTGTTAAATAATAAATAGTCCTGTTTTGCAGCTGGTTGTACCCGGTGCTATAATAGGTATAGAATCATAACCGGCCTGCCGGACATAAAGTAGAGGTATATTAATGTACACAACTCAGTTAATTGAGCACTTTCAGAATCCAAGAAATACAGGCGTTATTTCCGAACCTGACGGTGTAGGAACAATCGGGGATCCGGAATGTGGCGATTTTATCAGGATCTATATTACTGTAAATAACAACTGCCTGAGCAATGTTACCTTTGAAGCCTGCGGTTGTCCTGCGTCAATTGCCACAACAAGTGTCCTTACTGAGCTTGCCTTAGGTAAGACTTTAAAAGAAGCTTTGAATATTGATGAGATGGATGTTGTCGAAGCCCTTGGAGGCCTGCCTGAAGCAAAAGTTCACTGTTCCAACCTTGGGACAGGAGCATTGAACCAGGCAATCATGTTCTACCTTCAAAGCGGCAAAAAGAGGTTTAATTATCTTTAAACAAAAGAACAAAGCATATTATTCAAATGGAGGTAATTACGTGAGTATTAAGTGCGAAAGATGCAG
>PXFD01000083.1 GCA_003564505.1 Syntrophomonadaceae bacterium | reverse complement strand
TTTAGTTTTAATTTTCCAGTAGGATTGGTTATTTACTGGATTATGAACAATGTATTTTCACTTGGGCAGCATAAATTAATTGTACAGATAGACCAGGCAAAGGGCGAACTGCCACAAGAAGTAAAAACTGAGGAAGTAACAAAAAAAGAAGTAAAGGAAGAAAAGGACAAAAAGGACAAAGGCAAAAAGCCCCCTGCAAAAAAGGGAACTGGAAAGAAAGGGCCCTCAAAGAAGGAAAAAGATACGGATTTGAAAAAAGATAAAGAATTGGATTTTTTCTCTGTGAAAGCTTCTGAAAATAAAGAAAATGCCGACGATAGTGAATCTACAGATGGCAAAGGGAATGGTCAGTAATGATAGAGTATGAAGCAAGCGGAAAAACTGTTGAAGAAGCAACTGCTTTAGCGCTGGAAGAACTGGGAATTAGAAGCGATAATGCCAGTGTAGAAATATTAGAAGCGCCTAACCAGGGTATTCTAAGTATACTTGGCAGTAAAAGTGCAAGAGTTAAGGTAAAGATGCAGTATGAGCCAGTTGAGTATTTAGCTAATTATCTTGAAAAATTGATGGAAAAGATGAATGTCCAGGCAAATGTTGAGATAAAAGAGGATAACGATAAAATTGAAGCAGAAATATTCGGAGATGATGTTGGGGCTCTAATTGGAAGGCGGGGAAAGTCCCTAAGTGACTTGCAATACCTAATTAATGTCATCATGAGAAGACAGTTTTCAAAGTTAAACAAAATGGTTGTACTGGATATTGAGAATTACCGTTCCAGGAGAGAAAAAACATTAACGCAGCTTGCAAAAAGCGTAGCTAAAAAAGTAACCTTGGAAGGTGAGGAGCAAGCACTGGAACCGATGACACCGCAGGAAAGAAGAATTATACATCTGGCACTTCACGATCATCCGGGCATAAAAACATATAGTGATGGGGAGGAGCCCTACCGTAAAGTTGTTGTAGCGCCAAGCTAGATAAAATTAGAGTGCCGCCCCGTTGAAAGGGGCGGTTTTTTTTATGCAGTAGAAAGGAGTGTTTCGGATGCTGGAAAAAGATACTATTGCTGCAATAAGCACACCGCTTGGCGAAGGCGGTATAGGAATTGTCCGGATGAGTGGTCCGGACGCATTTTCTATTGCTGAAAAATTATTCGAAAAAAGCTCTGGCAAAGAAGATAATTATCCTGTTGCAAGAAAACTGTATCACGGCTTTATTTATGATAACAACAGGCAGGAAATTGATGAAGTGCTTGTTGCATTCATGCCGGCACCATATACTTACACACGTGAAGATGTAGTAGAAGTTAATTGTCATAGTGGAATAATAACCCTGCGTATGATTTTAGAGGCACTTATAAGTAAAGGGTGCAGGCTTGCTGATCCGGGCGAATTTACAAAAAGAGCTTTTATAAATGGCAGAATAGATTTAAGTCAGGCGGAAGCGGTAATGAATATTATTAAAGCCCGTTCTGAAGAGGCTCTACAGTTTGCAGTAAAAGGGTTGCAGGGTGAGTTATCGGACAAAATTAAAGAAATCAGAGATGAAATCAATGCAGTTAGGGCCCCACTGGAAGCATCTTTTGACTACCCTGAAGAATTTGATGGCCAGCTTTTAGATGAACACAACGCAGAGAATCAGTTGAGAACAATAAAAGCAATGATCGAGGACTTGCTTGAAAGTGTGGAAAGAAGCAAAGCTTACACAGAGGGAGTATCGGTTGCAATAATTGGAAAGCCCAACGTGGGAAAATCATCCCTGTTAAATGTTCTTTTAAAACAGCAGAAAGCTATTGTTCATGAATTGCCCGGAACTACAAGGGATATGCTTGAAGGTTTTATAAATCTGGGTGGCTATCCGATTAATTTAGTCGATACTGCAGGAATACAGGGGACAGATGATCCGGTTGAAAAAGAAGGGATATTACGATCAAGACAGGCGGCAGAAAGAGCGAAACTTCTTATTATGGTTTTTGACGGTTCAAGACCATGGACTAAGGTTGACGAAGAAATCCTGAAACTGAAAAGCGATCAACAGGGACTGGTTGTAGTAATTAATAAGTCAGATCTTGAAAGAAAATTAACAGGAGAAATGTTTGAAGAAAAAATAGGTCATGGAGAAGTCATTGAAACATCAGCAATAAAGGGCGAAGGTATAGATTTACTGGAAAAGGCAGTTACAAGGCAGCTGGATGGAATGCTAGGTCACAATGATGAGGCTACCGTAATGGTCACGATAAGACATAAAGAAGCACTAGAGGAGGCAATGTTTATTATAAATGAAGCAAAGGAAGAGCTCTATAAACAGCCTCCGGAGATAATAAGCTTAAGCCTGCAGCAGGCATGGAAAAAACTGGGTGAAATTATCGGCGAGTCAATGAATGAGGATCTGCTTGACCACATCTTCAGTGAATTTTGTCTGGGCAAATAAATAAGATTTATTAATACTGCTTAAATGAAAGAGAGACATGGTAAGTGGAAAACGTCAATTTAGAGCAGGTAGATTTACTTTTCAAGGATCTGGGTATTAAGGCTGATGAAAGAGCCAGGGTTTTGATGGTAGAATATGTTAATTGTCTGATCAAGGGTATGGCAAAAAGCAGACTAACGGGTGAACGGACAAGTCTGGGAATTATTGAAAAACAAGTGTATGATTCACTTTATCCTTTTAGGTATCTAAAATTAGAAAGGGCAAGTAACTTAATAGATCTTGGAGCAGGTGGCGGGCTGCCGGGAATACCGATAAAAATAATCAGGCCGGATCTAAAAATAACCTTATTGGACTCTAACAGAAAAAAGGCCCTATTTCTAAAAGAAACTGTCGACGCACTGGGACTAGAGAAAGTTATGGTGGTTAATAAACGTGCTGAAGAAATTGGACAGGAATTAGAACACAGGGAAAAGTACAGCTATGTATTTTCTAGGGCTGTGGCAAAAATGGCTGTACTCGCTGAACTGGCATTGCCGCTGCTAATAAATGATGGAGAGGCAGTATTTTATAAAGGACCCGGAGGGGAAGATGAATTTGAAAAGGCTGAACAGGCTATAGCTATTTGCGGAGGTGTTTTAAAGAACGTTGAGCATTATACTTTGAAAACCGGGGAATTAAGAAAGCTTTATATAATCAAAAAAACAAAAAGTACACCGGGGAAATATCCGAGAAAATCAGGCATACCGGGTAAAAAACCCATATCAGGTTAATGCAGCGGAAAATAAAGTATTTGGTATTTGAAGGAATGTTAAAACGGCTGTCTAATTATAGTGAAGCAATGAAATATAAAAAAGGCGTTGATTTAATGAACAGCAAACAGGTAGAAAAATACTTGTCTGGAGATACAGAACCATTTGCAGATAATGTGGTGGCAATTGATCTAGAAAAAATTAGCCCGAATCCTTTTCAGCCACGAAAAGAAATAGCCGAAGAAAAGGTGAACGAGCTGGCTCAGTCAATAAGGGCCTGCGGCTTAATACAACCCGTAGTTGTAAGAAGGTCAGGAAGTGGCTACCAGCTGGTTGTCGGAGAGCGCAGATATTTAGCATGCCGCAAGCTTGGATGGAAAAAGATATCAGCTTCAGTGAAAGCCCTTTCAGACAATGATATGGCTACAGTTGCTTTAATAGAGAATTTGCAAAGAGAAAATCTGAGCTATATTGAAGAAGCAAACGCTTATGTAAACCTGATGAAAAATTTTAACATAACCCAGGAAGAGCTGGCCAGAAGGCTGGGAAAAACTCAGTCAACCATTGCCAACAAGGTAAGACTGCTTAATCTGGCCAGATCCGTACAGGAACAGCTTTTGAAGAAGGGCTTATCCGAAAGACACGCGAGAGCTTTGTTAAGATTAGATAGCGAGGATAAACAAACAAGCATGCTAAATGAGATAGCACAAAGAAATTTGACGGTGAGCCAGACTGAAAAGCGCATAGAAAAAATGAATGAAGAAAAAACAGCCAAAGGTCAGGCTAGAAAATCAAAAGCGGCAATCAGAGATATGCGAATTGTATTAAATACAATCCGGGAAGCAGTGGCGTTAATCGAAAGGTCCGGGTTATATCCAGAAGTTGATGAAAAGGTTGAGCAGGATTATATTGAGGTGACAATAAGATTAACAAAGGAAATGCTTGACCCTTCCACAAAGATCAAGCAAAAGCTGCAGAAATAAAGATTATTTATTACAAGGGGATGGTTTGATGGCCAAGGTATTTGCAGTTGCTAACCAGAAGGGAGGCGTAGGTAAAACTACGACAGCGATTAATTTAAGTGCTTCTCTGGCAAAACTGGGAGCAAAAATTCTTATAATAGATATTGATCCGCAGGGTAATGCAACTAGCGGCTTGGGACTTTCTAAAAAAGAGATAAAAGCATGTGTATACAATGCCCTGATTGAAGATGCTGCTTTATCAGATATAATTCTTCCATCACGCTGGCAGAACCTGGACATGGTTCCGGCAACAATACAGTTGGCTGGTGCAGAAATTGAACTGGTCTCACTGGTTTCGCGTGAGGAAAAGCTAAAAAAAGCTATCGTACCGATACTGGAAAAGTATGATTATATAGTTATTGACTGTCCTCCTTCACTGGGTCTTTTAACTTTAAATGCAATGAACGCTGCCCACGGAGTTATCATTCCGATACAATGTGAATATTACGCACTGGAAGGATTAGGGCAGCTAATGAACACGATAAACCTGGTTCGAAAACACTTAAACGAGGACTTAATTATTGAAGGCGTGGTTCTGACCATGTATGACACTCGTACAAACCTTTCAGAGCAGGTTGCAG
>PXFD01000171.1 GCA_003564505.1 Syntrophomonadaceae bacterium | reverse complement strand
TAGTCGACGGGACAATTAATTCATGCCTCCATAAATATTGAACAAAATAATACAAAGAAAACAGGCTAAAGGGAAAGCTGAAGCTCTGAATTTATTTCCAATCCCTTGATAGCCTGTATGTTTTTACTGATCGTCTCTGGGAGCAAAAATCCGGTCTAAGTAAAGACCGACATTTTTGCTAACCTCCAGCCTCCAGCCGATCAACAAACCGATTCCGACACATAGGTAAACAAACACGCTCCACCAGAACCCAATTATAATCACTAAAATAGCGAATATCAGGCCGAGCAGGCCGCCTAGTATTTTACCCCAGTGTTCTTTTACTACATACCACCAGTTTTGTTCAGACAAAGCATGCTCCTCCTTTTTGAATTGCAATCGTTAACTCTTTGAAGCAGACTGTTCTGTATCAATATTTTCTACGTTCACTTTAACTTCCAAAACTTTTATACCGGTTATCTCCTCAATATATTCCTTGGTTCGTGCCTGCAGATCACTGATTAGATCGGGAAGGGCAACATCCGGCTTAACACCAATCTTGATATTTATAATGAATCCTTCATTTGTAAATACTGCTTTTCTGCTTATATCTTTGATGCCATTGATCTGCTGGACAACTCTTAAAACCATGTTTTCCACCGCAGATATTGATATGATAACTTCTCCGTATTCACTGCCTTTTAGTACTGCATCAGCTGTTTTTCCAGCCGGTTTAAAACTAAAGGCAAGTAATATAAGTGCGATCAATGCAAGTATCGCAATCCCAACAATTATCACATTTTCTCCAGCCCAGGCAGGTAGTATAACTGCATCATCCAGACCGGGAATTAAATTAAAGTTTATCACAGCCAGGAATAAAGCTCCACCAATGAGCACCAGTGCGATAAACACCATCAGTATACGGGCTAATGTTCTCATTACTACTTCCCCCTTGTTTACTTTCAGGATCGCCTTATTGCTCTTTAACTTCCTCGTCTTCTCCTTCAACCACTTCGGCTTCTAAAGCTTCCTCAGCTTCTTCTTCCTCTTCATCTTTGGGGAAGTGAACACCCTGAACATGGATATTAACGTATACAACTCTTAAACCGGTCATAGTTTCAACCGCTTTTTTCACTGATTCCTGGATATCCCACGCTACATCCGGAATACGCACACCATAGTTAACCATGATAAAGATCTCTATTTTTGTTTCTTCTTCACCGACTTCGACTTTAACTCCCTTGGAGAATTGGCGCCGACCGAGAACTTCAGCAATACCACCGCCAATTCCACCGCTCATTGAAGCAACACCTTCAATTTCAGTAGCGGCAAGACCGGCAATTATTGAAACCACTTCATCAGCTATTTTCACTACGCCCAATTCTGTAGGTAACATACGGCTTTCTTCCTGAGCCATAATTATAACCTCCCTTTTCTAGTTTGGCTTGATAATCTTGTTATTAATACCATAATTATAACAGAATGCTGCAATTCATTCAATTTATCAACCAAAAACAGGGTTTTATATATAGTGCCGTAACTGTCCTGCAGTAGTGTGACAAAACAGGTACGGCACCGGTTGTCATGAAAGTAAGCTGCAATAAGCTAACTTATTCTTCTTTATCAATCTCCTCGGGTAGCTCTTCAATGTCCATATCCCATTCTTCAGCATCTACCAGAACTACTTCACCGCAGCCGGGACAGGTAACTTCGATTGCATCATCATGATCAAGGATACTTTCGTCAACCACAACAATTTCTCTGCAATTAGGGCATTCCATTGAAAAGCCATCTGCAAACTCTTCTAAAATGTCGTCTTCATAATAATCGTCATCTTCATCATCATCTTCTTCATAGAAGTCGTCTTCAAGTTCGGTCAAATCGTCATCAATCGCTTCGGTATACTCAAAAAGATCTTCATAGTCGACGCTGAGCTGCTCTATTTCATCAGTCATATCTTCGAGTAGGTCTATAACACGCTGCAGCACCTTCTGCTCCTTGCTCTCTTCACCTAAATCCAGTCCCTCGGTAAATCCACGTAAGTATGAAACTCTTGCTTTCAGATCTTCAGTCATAGGTATTCCCTCCCTTTGATAATAATAATTAAGCTCTTTCCAGGTAAGAGCCGGTTCGAGTATCAATTTTGATTTTATCTCCACTGTTAACAAACAGCGGCACCTGGACAACCAGACCCGTTTCCATGGTGGCCGGTTTGGTCGCGCCTGAAGCAGTATCTCCCTTTATGCCCGGTTCCGTATCGGCTACTTCCAGGATAACAGTAATGGGCACATCTACGCCGACAACTTCATCACCAAGCATGACAACAGTCAAGCGGTCATTTTCTTTTAAGTACTTACTTCCTTCGCCCAATGTTTCAGCGGGAAGGGCCAGCTGCTCGTAAGTTTCAGCATCCATCAGGTAAAAGGTGTCATCATCACGATAAAGGTATTCCATTTCCTTGCGCTCCAGGTGAGCACGGGCCACTTTTTCACCGGCCCTGAAAGTGTGGTCTACAATCGACCCAGATCGCAGGTTCTTCAGCTTGGTACGGACAAAAGCTGCCCCTTTTCCGGGCTTTACATGCTGAAATTCGAGAACACTGTATATCTCACCATCCATCTCAATGGTTATACCTGTTTTAAATTCGTTTGTTGAAATCATAGCTACTCCTGCCCTTCAAAAATTTATCACCTAAAGATTGATTAGTTCCCGCGGACTTTTCGTCAGAGATTCCCCACCCGTTTTAGTTACTACAACCATATCTTCGATTCGGACCCCTCCCTGGCTGGGAATATAGATCCCGGGTTCTATAGTTACTACCATACCGGGTTCGAGTTCAGTTGTTTTTAAATGGTTCAAAGTTGGCTGTTCATGAACTTCCAGCCCAACCCCGTGCCCCAGGCCATGTCCGAAGTATTCACCGTAACCGGCATCCTTAATAATATTTCTGGCTACGGCATCAACTTCATTAACAGGCAATCCCGGCTTTACAGCAGCAGCTGCTTCATGCTGTGCTTTATAAACAATATCATATATTTGCTTCTGCTGCTCACTAATTTTTCCGAGAGCAATAGTTCTGGTCATATCGGTAGCATATCCGTCAAATATACCGCCGAAATCAATTGTTACCATTTCTCCGTCCTGCAATTCCTTTTCCGTTGCCATCCCGTGGGGCAGAGCGCCGCGCTGCCCGGAGGCTACAATAAAGCGGAAAGATTTTTCTTCGGCACCCTCTTTTAGTAAAAACATTTCCAATTCCAGGGCCAGCTCCCTTTCAGTAATCCCGGGCTTTGCCATGTTACTAATCATTGTAAAGGCCCGATCGAGAACTCCTGCTCCTATACGCATAATGGCTATTTCATCAACATCTTTGATGATGCGGAGTTTTTCGGCAGTCTCTTTTACCGGAACCATCTCGGCAGGCAGCTTTTCTTTCATTTCTTCCAATGCTGAGTATACAACCTGCCCTGCTTCAAAGCCTAATTTGTTCCAGCCATTCTCTTCGATCAGGGGGGCAATACTTTTATAAAGATCATCCTGCCATCGTATTACCTCAAAGTGGGGAGCCTGTACTTCTGCCTGGCTGACATAGCGAAAATCTGTTATAAGGAGCGCCTTTTCTGCGCTTATCAAAAGAACCCCTGCCGTGCCCCGGAAACCGCTTAGATAACGACGGTTAATGGTACTTGATATAACCAGGGCGTCAATACTTTCTTCTTCGATCAGCTTCCGAATTTTATCCAGACGTTCTGCTAAGTATTTCTTCTGGTTCAATCTTAAAATACCACCTGACTTTAGTTTTTGATAATATTTACCAGCGCCTCAAGACCCAATATATAGCTGTCGGAGCCAAAACCGCAAATTCCTCCACTGGCAATAGGAGAAATAACCGAATCATGCCTGAAAGATTCACGCGAAAATATGTTGCTGATGTGAACTTCTACCAGGGGTAAGCCGCACCCGGCCAGGGCATCGCGCAGGGCGTAGCTGTAGTGTGTAAGGGCTCCGGGATTTACTAAAATCCCATTGCAATCCTGTTCTGCATCTTGTATTTTGTCAATTAACTCTCCTTCATGGTTGGACTGGTAAAAGTCCAGTTCTGCCCGGAGTGACTCACCGCGCTTTTCCAGGGCCCGGTTGATCTGATCAAGAGTGATTATGCCGTATATATCGGGTTCCCTGCTGCCGAGCATGTTAAGATTTGGGCCGTGCAGGACAAGTACTTTCAACTCAACCATTATCAGGCCGCCTCCTTCTTCAACTCTGACATGTTTATTTCACCCGACACTTAAAAATTCCTGCCTTCCAGGAAAAAAACATCTAACCGCCCTGCAGTTTTTTAATTATTTCTTCCGCCAGCTCTTTAACACTTTTGTTCTCTGTATTAACACAAATGTCATTATTGCTGTAATAAGGCTCGCGTTCCTCAAGGATCGCCCTTACTGCTGCTTCCGGATCTTCTACATCAAGCAGGGGGCGCCCG
Organism: Syntrophomonadaceae bacterium; assembly: GCA_003564505.1. The sequence goes on along the minus strand of PXFD01000171.1, from coordinate 341 downwards.
CCTTTCTGCAGTGCCCTTGTCACTATTTCGCCGGGGCTTGCCTTTAAATGTACCAGCAAGCCGGCCCGGGCCATATTGTTCCTGTTCTCTTCGCGTATTACTGCACCTCCCCCGGTAGCAACGACAAGGCTGCCCCGGGGATAGTCTTTCAAGCCGGCAATTACTTCACTTTCATGATCCCTAAAACAGTTTTCTCCATGGTTTTTAAATAGTTCTACTATGGTCATACCGGTTTTTTGCTCGATGAGCAGGTCCGTGTCAAGAAAGGTCCTGCCGAGCTTAAGCGCCAGCTCTTTCCCGACAGCGCTTTTCCCTGTGGCCATCATTCCAATCAGGATAAT
>PXFD01000078.1 GCA_003564505.1 Syntrophomonadaceae bacterium | reverse complement strand
TTTTTTCTATCCTGGCACCCATTATTTTAGGGTTTGCAGATTTACTAAACGGTTTTTTGTTGTTTTTAATCTTTCTAAATGCTTTTTCATCATGTGTTGATATGTTAAATGCTGTTATAATTGCAATTCAGGTGCCGAATGGCAGCACACTGGTTAACAACGGTTTTGAAAGTTATTTTAAGGCGCCTCTGACCAGGCAAGCTTAAGGGAGTGTTCCTGAAATAAATCCGGAAAGCAATGAATGCTAAAAAAAGCTGAAGCCGATGAACCCCTGTTGCCTAATAGGGGTTCATTTTTTTAAAAAAATATATTTTAGGTATTGCTTTTTAATTTTTAGTGTGATATAAATATAACATAAAGCTTGATAAGCATAACATAGAGTTATGTATAAAACACAATTAGGGAGGTATTTGTAATGAAGAAGAATAATTTAAGGTTTTTGGGGTTTCTGGGGCTTATAGGTTTGTTAGGGATTCCCACGGGTAATTATGGTCTCTTTGGGTTCTTTGGTGCCTTTGCCTTTTTTGCCTGGGGAGAAATCCGAAATGACGAGATGTTCAAAGCAAATGTTGCTAAGGCTGGACTGAACGCTTTTGTAGTTTCATTTGTCGGTTTAATTATTGCCATAGCGGCTCTATCTATTATCCAAACGCTAGCAGTAGCCGCCCTGTTTATTGGAGGGATCTTTTTTGTCCAGCTTATGACTTTCATCATATCTTTCTATATGCATGAAAGAAGGGGTGACCTTTAGAATGAAGATTATAATCAGGTCACGCATGAAAGAGCTAAGAGCAAGGTATGAGCTTACCCAGGAACAGCTGGCTAACATGGTGGATGTCCGTCGGGAGACTATCGGTCATATTGAGAAGAACAAGTACAACCTTTCCCTGATACTGGCCTACAAAATTTCCAGGGCTCTCAAGAGCACCATAGAAGATGTGTTTACTTTTGAAGAAGTAAGCTAAAAAATAGATAGTTTAAACTTCTATCTTAGAGAAAAGATAGGCCCCGATAGCTACCAGAATAACCATACAAAGGGTTAAAACGTTAAAATTAGTCCAGAAACCAATATCGTAGGTGCCGAGCAATGCACCTCGTAGTCCGTCGACCCCATAGGACAAGGGGTTAAATTGAACAATCATACCGAGGGCCGGTGGTAAGTTTTGAATAGGGAACAGTGCTCCTGAAAGGAAAAATAAGGGCATAACTAAAAAGTTCATGATTAGCTGGAAGCCGTGCATATCTTCAAGCAGTGAAGCAATCGCTGTTCCCAGGGCAGTAAACAGGGTCGCTATGAGGATCATAAAAAGTAAGGCTACAGGCAGGCCGGAAAAACTTTCAAAGCGGAAACCGATTAAAAGGGATATCCCTAAAATCATCACCCCCTGTAAAATAGCGACTGTGGCACCACCCAGGGTGCGCCCTAACATAATTTTGACCCTGGAGACTGGGGCAACCAGGGTTTCTTTTAAAAAACCAAACTGCCGGTCCCAAATTATCTCGATTCCGTTAAACATGGAGGTGAATAAAATGCTCATGGCAATAATACCGGGCACCAAAAACTGCACATAATCACCTTCACCGGCTCTTTCAAAAACCGGTCCAAGGCCATACCCGAGAGCGAGTAAAAAAAGCATTGGTTGGCCAAGAGCTCCAACGATACGGGTCTTAGAGCGAAAGTAGCGTTTCAGCTGCCTGATCCAGAGGATGTAAATGACACTCATCTTTAGTTCCTCCTCATGTGGGAACTCATCATTTGAGCCATGGTTTCCGCTTTTTCGTCCCGAATTGTTCTTCCGGTTAAGTTTAAAAAAGTTTCTTCCAGGGAAGATGAACCGGTCTTCTCAGCAAGTTCGCGTGGAGACCCCTGGGCAATAATCTTTCCATAATCAATCACCGCTACTGTGTCAGCGACCCGTTCAGCTTCTTCCATAATGTGGGTAGTTAAAAATACGGTTACATTTTCTTTGCTATTTAACTGCCTGATATGATCCCATAGCAGGTTCCGGGTCTGGGGATCCAGGCCAAGCGAAGGTTCGTCTAGAAAGAGGATCTTGGGTAAATGCATCAGGCCCCTGGCTATTTCTAACCTGCGCTTCATACCCCCGGAGTACTTTTTAACCTGGTCATCTTTTCTGTTCCATAATCCAACCAGCTCGAGGAGGGTTTTGATCCGCTCCCTGCGTATTTTCCCGGGCATGTTGTACAGGATTCCATGGATATCCATATTCTCATAGCCGGTGAGTTCATGATCCAGGCTTGGATCCTGAAAGACAATGCCGAAGGAACGCCTGGCTGCATCCTGTTCTAAAACCGGATCATACCCGTTTATCGATAGTTTTCCACTTGTCGGTTTGATCAAGGTTGTTAACATGTTTATAGCTGTTGTTTTACCGGCGCCATTTGGTCCCAAAAAGGCAAAGATTTCGCCCCTTTTAACTGAGAAAGAAATGTTATCAACCGCGGTTATTTTGCCAAACTTCTTAGTTAAACCTTCAACTACTATAATTGCTTCTCTTTCCTGACTTTCCATGAAAGACTCTCCTTCGAAGCATACTAAATAAAGCCCTACAGTATATTATTATTTCAAGTAGGCGCTGTCAATTCTGTGGGAATAAACGCTATGCTTTTACCTGGCAATGGGAAAGCGCTTCTTATAGGTAAGAGTTCTCCATAGCCATTCCATTGGTCCAAACCGGAACTTATTCATCCACAAACTGCTCCAGAAAACCTGCAGCAGGAAAATGGCAACAGTCAGCATTATTCCGTGGTAAACTGTTAGTTGTCCGTATAAACCAAATCCAAAACCATAAAAGATTATTACACAGATAATGGTCTGGGAAAGGTAATTAGTCAGGGCCATTTTGCCGGCCGATGCTACCGGGCTTAAGATTTTATTCCAGGTAGCACTTTGTGCTGCCAGCACAATAGTTGAAACATAGGCGGGGAAAATGAATAATGACGCAAGGTAGTTAATGCCACTTAACATGGACAGGTTAACCAAGGCATTGTCTGTAATTGCGCCGCTATCAAATAAAACCAGCAGAACCAGGAGCAAGCCGCCGATTAGAAAACCCCAGAAACGAACTTTCTTAAATAGTGGAATATGAGAAGGGATATCATTAAATATCCCTTTTTTCCCTAGATATAGACCACAGAGGAAAAATGCCAGAACCTGTGGAATCCAAAAAATTACACCAACAAGGATATATGGCGCTTCATTAACCAGCCTGTATAAAACAAGTTCCAAAAAACCTGCTTCTGTGTACATATAAGTGGCTTCGGCCAACATTTTATCGACCACTGCGTGGTACTTTTCATCGCCAATGATTTCTCCAATTCCTTTAAAAACAATCATCACCATGTTAAATATAAAGGAAAAAATGAAAAGGCCTATAATCCATTTTTTAATTGCCTGCAGGGGCTTATTACGAAATGCCAGCAGGATAAAGCCCACCAGGGCATAGTTAAAAAGGATATCACCTGACCAGAACAGGGTTATATGCAGGAGACCGAAAACCATGAGGGCGAAAAGGCGCCGGCGGTATAGAGGTTTTAATTCCAAACCCTTTTGCATGGTTCTATCCATGAAAATATAAAAACCGAGGCCAAAGAGAAAGGAAAAAATAGCATAAAAGTTACCGGTAAAAAAGAGCTGAATAAAATAAGCGCTGACCCTTTCAATCCCTTCAGGATAATTTGAAGGTAGCCTGAGATCAAAAAACGGGGATTTAAATAAAGCCATGTTCACCATTAAAATCCCAAGTAAGGCTACTCCGCGGATCATATCAAGCTCATTTATTCTTTCTGCGGATTTTACGGGTGCAATCGCATTTTCTTGCATTTAGAATCACTCCAATTAAATTAATCTGACGCTTTCAGATCATTATAAATTATAATCACTTTTCTTAATAGCGGGAGAACCATTCCCAAATACTTTTTGACTCTGCAGATTCCACATCAACAACCTGGAATTGCTTACCTTCCGGTGAAGAAAGAACCCAGGCCCGCAATGTTTTTAAATCCTGCCTGCGCTGAAAGGGATTTACACTAACCTGTATGGCCTGGATGTTGCTTCGCATCGTCAGGACAGTATAGCGGTTAATAAAGCGGAACCTGAGGGCTAATTGGTTTTCCTCTATAAAGGTTCCACCTGCCCGGTAACGACTTAAACCCCAAAAAAAGGCTGGAATTAATAAGAAAAATGAGAGCCAACCGTAATCGTGAGGCAGCCACAGCATGGCTATAGATATTAACAATAACGGTGCCAGGGCCCTGAACAGATAGCGGCGCAAGGACCGTTGTGGCAGCGGTTTGAAGGATTCGGGCAGGCTGTATTCCGGTAAAACAGTTTTAAGAAATTCCGGCAGGCGCTTCTTATGCAGCAAGGGGAAAAGGATCGTGATATAATCTTGTTCCTTAGAACCTCCGCCGGCAACTTCAGCAGACAGGGCTACCCGGCCAATTGGTTGGCGCAGAAGTTCCTCCTGTACAACCAGGGCCTGTAACCTGTGCAGTTTAAGGGTTAGCTGTTTCTGTTCGATCAAACCCCACGTTACCTGTAACCGTTCTTCGTCGCGGCGGATTGTAAAATTAATATATTGAATTACATAGGCAGCCGTGGAGGTCAGCCACGAGAATAACAAAAGAACCAGGCCGACCAGAATTACTGTTATGAGGGCCGTTGAAGTGACTTGATCAATTAAAGTTTCCCAGAAATCTTCTGGGATAAAGGGAACAACCTGTGAAAATAATGCCGCCAAGATTGAAAAAAGCAGCAAAAAACGCCCCGAGGTTGCTCCGGCAATAAAGAGTTCAGGAATGGAAAT